>DASQTE010000178.1:0-8795 GCA_035642035.1 Blastococcus sp. | reverse complement strand
ACCTGCGGCTGGCCGCGCAGCTGGGCTTCACGTCGGTCCGGCCGAAGTTCGGCGTCATCTCCTGGGAGCTCGACCCGCACCCCATCTGGCAGGGCGTGGTGGAGCGTTCCCTCGACCTCGCCGCCGAGTTGGACGTCGTCATCTGCCCGGAGATCCACGCGCCCACGCCGATCAAGCACCGGGCGACCCAGGGCTACGTCGACTTCATCGAGCGCACGGGCACCAAGCACTTCAAGCTGCTCATCGACACCGGCATCTTCAACACCGCTCCGGTCCTCGAGCTCTCCGAGGAGATCGAGTCGGTCGACGGCGGCGAGGTGCCCGAGCACCTGCGGCCGCTCGCCGTCCCCATGGCCGACCTGGCGGAGGTCCTGCCGCACGTGCACTTCATCCAGGCGAAGTTCGCCGAGGTGGACGACGACCTCAACGACCTGCACGTCCCGTGGGGGGAGATCATCCCGACCCTGCAGCGGGCGGGCTGGTCGGGATGGCTGTCCAGCGAGTACGAGGGCCGACGCGAGCTGGGGCGGGGCCGCGACCAGGTCCGCCGTCAGCACGCCCTGCTGCGCTCGCTGGCGGCCGGACGGTGACGGTGCCGGCCGGCGCGCCTCCGCTGCCGTCCCTGCGGAGCACCGATCACGCGACCCAGTTGATCGTGGACGGGGAGCCGACTCTCCTGCTGGGCGGTCAGCTGCACAACTCGGCCGCGTCCGATCCCGAGCACATGCGCCGCGCACTCGACCACCTGACGGACATGGACGTCGGCACGGTCATCGGGAGCGCGAGCTGGGCCCAGGTCGAGCCGGCCGAGGGGACGTTCGACTTCTCGCACGTGGACGCCCAGATCGACGCGGCGCGCGACCGCGGGATGCGGCTCGTGCTCATCTGGTTCGGCGCCTACAAGAACGCCGCGTCCACGTACGCCCCGCGCTGGGTGCGGGCGGACACCGAGCGGTTCCCTCGCGCGGTCGTCGGTGCGGCCGGCAAGGTGGTCTTCACGTACCCGGGCGCGATGCCCAAGCCCGTCCTCTCGGTATTCTCCCCGGACCTGCTGGCCGCCGACCGTGCCGCGTTCGTCGCCCTCGTGCAGCACCTGGCCGAGGCCGACCCCGGGCACGTCGTCGTCATGGTCCAGGTCGAGAACGAGATCGGTCTGCTCGGCGACAGCCGGGACCGCTCGCCCGCCGCCGACGCGGTCTGGGAGCAGCAGGTGCCGAAGGAGCTCGTGGCGCACCTCGAGGAGTGCTCGGACGGGCTGGGTGCCGACCTCGGCGAGCTGTGGGGACGTTCCGGACGGCGCACCAGCGGTACGTGGTCGGAGGTCTTCGGCAACGGCTGGGAGGCCGAGGAGGTCTTCATGGCCTGGGCGTTCGGCGGCTACGCCGAGGCGCTGGCGGAGGCGGGCAAGGCCGTCAAGGACCTGCCCATGTACGTCAACGCCTGGCTCGGACCGCAGCCGGGGCAGTCCCGGGCGGGGGAGTACCCGAGCGGCGGTCCCACGTCGCGGGTCCTGGACGTGTGGAAGGCCGCCGCGCCGTCGCTGGACCTGCTCGCCCCGGACATCTACGTGGACGATGCGCAGTCGGCGATGGCGGCGTACCACCGCCCGGACAACCCCCTCTTCGTCCCGGAGACGAGGTTCCGGACCGGCAACCTGTTCTGGGCCCTGGGACACCACCGAGCCATCGGCTTCTCGGTGTTCGGCATCGAGGACGGCCGCGTGGACAGCCAGCTCGCCCGTGCCTGTGCGCTCCTCGGCCCGATGACGCGGGACATCGCGGCGGCTCAGGCCGAGGGCCGGACCGCGGGCATCCTGCTCGACGAGGCGACCCCGGAGATGTCGGTCCGGCTCGGCGGCCTGGACGTCACCGCACGCGGGTCCCGCGACCTCCTCGGTCGCATGCTGCTCGATGCCGGTGTCCAGCCCCCGCCGCCTCCGCCGCCCCCGCCCAGCGAGACCGATGGGGCGGCAGGGCCGCCCGCGCCGCGGGACACCCGGCCGTTCGGCCTCCTCCTGGCCGAGGGGGACGACACCTTCCTGCTGATCGGTCAGGGCGTCACCGTCGACTTCAGCGCGCCGGGGGAGACCGTCGAGGTGGACAAGGTCGAGGAACTCCGGTTCGAGGACGGACGCTGGACTCCCGGCCGGCTGCTGAACGGGGACGAGCGGCTGCACGTCGTCCCCCTCGACGAGATCGGCGCTGCCCGGATCACCCTGTTGCGCGTACCGGTCGGGATCGGGTCATGACGCAGCGTCCGGTCATCCCGGGGTTCCACCCGGACCCCAGCATCTGCCGCGTCGGCGACACCTACTACCTGGTGACGTCGAGCTTCGAGTACGCCCCGGGCGTGCCGATCTTCCGGTCGACCGACCTGCGGACCTGGGAGCAGATCGGCAACGTGCTCGACCGCCCGTCGAAGCTCGACGTGTCCGACGCCGGCCCGTCCGGCGGGATCTTCGCCCCGACGCTCCGCCACCACGACGGCCGGTTCTGGATGATCACCACGAACTGGTCCGACGAGGGCGGGCAGCTGATCGTGTGGGCTGACGACGCCGCGGGTCCGTGGTCGGAGCCGGTGCGTATCCCGTCGGCCATCGGCATCGACCCCGACCTCGCCTGGGACGACGACGGCACCTGCCTGATGTCCTACGCCGGGTTCGGGCCGCAGGGCGGAGAGGGCATCGTCCAGTCCGCCATCGACCCGCTGACCGGGGAGGTGCTCACCGAGCGCCGGTGGATCTGGTCGGGCACGGGCGGGAAGTTCCCCGAGGGCCCGCACCTCTACCGGATCGGCGAGTGGTGGTACCTGCTCGTGGCGGAGGGCGGCACCGAGAAGGGGCACGCGGTGACCATCGCCCGCGGGACGTCCCCGCAGGGACCGTTCGAGAGCAACCCGGCCAACCCGATCCTCACCCACCGCAGCACGGACCTGCCGGTGCAGAGCACCGGCCACTCGGACCTGGTCCAGCGGCCGGACGGCAGCTGGGCGATCGTCTACCACGGTGTGCGCACGCGGGGCTCGAGCCCCGAGTGGCACGTGCTCGGCCGTGAGACGTTCGCCGACGAGGTCGCCTGGGAGGACGGCTGGCCGGTGCTCACCGACCACCTCCAGCCCCCCGTGGCCGCCGACGCGGTCGTCCGCGAGGACCTCACCGCGAGTGTCCTGCCGCCGACCTGGGTCGCGGCCTCCCGTTTCCCGTCGGAGGTGGTGACACGTCAGGACGACGCCTGGTGCGTGCGCGCCCACGGCACGCAGCCGGTGTTCGTCGGCCGCCGCCAGGAGCACTTGTTCGCCCGGATCCGGGCGCGACTGGACGTCCGGGGCGTCGGCGGGTTGTCGGTCCGCATCGACCCGCGCCACGCCCTCGACCTGGAGGTCGCCGCCGGGTCCGTCCGCGCGGTCTGGGCGGTGGGCGACGTCCGGCACGAGCTGGGCCGCACCGAGCTGACCGGCGCCGCCGACCTGGAGCTGCGCATGCTCCCGACCGAGGGGCACCAGTTCTCCACCGCACGGGGGCCGGACCGCGTCGTCGCCGGGATCGTGCGCGACGGCGGGTTCACGGAGCTGGGCCAGGTGGACGGGCGCTACCTGTCCACCGAGGTCGCCGGCGGGATGACCGGCCGCATGGTGGGGATCTCCTGCGCGGTCGGCAGCGTCCTGGTGCATTCCTTCGGGTACGAAGGTGCCGACGACCCCGCCGTGGTGGGCGGCGGCCCCGCCGGACCGGAGCCCTGGGCCGGGTGAGCCGATGACCCTCCGCGTCGGGCTCGTGGGCGCCGGCCCATGGGCGACGATGGCGACGGGGCCGATGCTCGCTGCCGGGCCGGCGACGAGCCTGGCCGCGGTGTGGGCTCGCCGCCCCGACGCGGCGACGGAGCTGGGGGAGCGGCTCGGGGTCCCCGCCGCCCCGACGTTCGCCGCGCTCCTGTCGGCCTGCGACGCCGTGGCGTTCGCCGTGCCACCCGACGTGCAGGCCGAGCTGGCTCCCGTCGCCGCCGCCGCGGGACGGCACCTGATGCTCGAGAAGCCGCTCGCCTTGACGGTCGAGGCGGCGGAGCGGATCGCCACGGCAGCGGACGCGGCCGGCGTCGTCACGCAGCTGATGCTCACCAACCGGTGGACCGACGCGGTGCGGACGTTCCTCGCGGATGTCCGCGGCGCGGTTCCTCGTGTCCTCACGGCGGACTTCGTCGGCAGCCAGGCGTGCACCGGGTCGCCGTTCGCCACCCCGTGGCGTCGTCCCGACATGGCGCTCCTCGACGTCGGCCCCCACGTGCTCGACCTCGTGGAGTCGGGGGCGGGACCGGCGACGGTCGTCCACGCCCGTCGGACCGGCGCCGCGACGGCCGTCAGCCTCCAACACGAGTCAGGGGCCGTCAGCCACGTCACGTTGTCCATCGCCACCCCGGGCGCACGGGGACCGCTGCGGTGCGAGGCGGTCACGGACGCGGGACGCATCGTGCTCGCCGATCCCGGTGCGGAGGACCGCGGCACCCTCGGCCGGCGGATCACCACGGCCTTCGCCGAGGCGGTGGCGGGATGCGCCTCGCCGGCTCCGGACGTGCACCGCGGGGTGCGGCTGCAGCGGCTGCTGGCCGCCACGCAGCGGGCACTGGGGACGGAGCCGCGGTGACGGAGGACCTGAGGGAGTCCGCGCCGGCCGCCGTCGCCGTCGTCGGTGGGCAGGCCGTCGCCGACCTGTGGCGCGGCTTCTGCTCGCCGCCGGACGACGCCCGACCCCGGGCCTGGTGGCACTGGATGGACGGCAACGTCGATCCGGACGGCATCCGGCTGGACCTCGAGTGGCTGCACCGGGTGGGGGTCCGTGGCGTGCAGCTCTTCGACGGGGGGATGGGCACGCCGCTGGTCGTGCCGGAGCGGGTGCCGTTCGGCTCGGCGGCGTGGACGGAGGCTGTCCGCCTCGCTGCGGACACCGCCCGGGAACTCGGGCTGGAGTTCGCCGTGGCGACCTCGCCGGGATGGAGCGCCGCCGGAGGGCCGTGGGTCGAGCCCGCGGACGCCATGAAGAAGGTCGTCTGGTCCGAGACCCGGGTCGAGGGCGGCCGGGCGGTGCAGCAGCGCCTCGCACCGCTGCCCGACGTGGCGGGCCCGTACCAGGACTGCCCGCGGTGGGGAGCCGACCCGGCAGCGCACCGGTACGTCGAGGACTGGGCCGCGGTCGCCGTGCCCGCAGGCGACGTGCCCGACGTCCTCGTGCCCTCGTCGGTCGAGGCTTCCGCACCGTTGCCCGACTGGCAGGTGCTGGTCGACGGGAGCTTCGACGCGTCGGTGTCGCTCCCCAGGGACCCGGAGGGCGCCTCGACCGCCTGGATCGAGCAGGTCTTCGACCAGCCGTCGACCGTCGCCGCCGTCACCGTGGGGCTGCCCGGGCCGCGCGGCTTCGGCGCCGCGCCGCCGCCGTCCGCCCGGCTGGAGGTCAGCGACGACGGCGAGGACTACCGCCCGGTGGCCGGGATCGTCGTCCTGGAGAACCCGACGGGCAAGGCCGTGCCCGTGCGCACCGTGACCTTCCCGGCCGTGACCGGGCACCGGTTCCGGCTCGTCCTCACCGGGGAGGGCGCCGCGGCCGGCCTGCCACGCCTGGCCCGGGGGGTGCGGCCTCCTCCCGTCTTCCACCGGACGGCGGAGTTCCTCGTCTCGGAGTTCGCGCTGTACCCGGGCGGCCGGGTGCACCAGGCGGAGGTGAAGGCCGGCTTCGCCGCGGCTCCGGACTACTACGCCCTGGACGGCGCCCCGGCCACGACCGGCATCGACCCCGACCACGTGCTGGACCTGAGCGGCTTCGTCGACGGGGACGGCGTCCTGCGCTGGGACGCGCCGCCCGGCGCCTGGCGGATCCTCCGGTTCGGCGCCTCCCTCACCGGCCAGACCAACGGTCCCGCGGCTCCGGAGGCGACCGGCCTGGAGGTGGACAAGCTCGACGCGGCCACGGTGCGCCGGTACCTCGAGACCTATCTGCAGCGCTTCGACCCCGCCGGCCTCGACGCCCTGCTCAGCGACAGCATCGAGTCGGGGCCGCAGAACGTCACCGACCGGTTCCGGGAACGGTTCACCGAACTGCGCGGGTACGACCCGGTGCGGTGGCTGCCGGCCCTGGCCGGTCTGGTCGTCGGGGACGTGGCACGCACCGACCGGTTCCTGTGGGACCACCGGCGCACGATCGCCGACCTGCTGGCGTCCGAGTACTACGGCACGGTCGCGGACGAGGCGCACGCGCGCGGCCTGACGTACTACGCCGAGGCGCTCGAGGACCATCGCCCGCAGCTCGGCGACGACCTGACGATGCGCAGCCACGCCGACGTGCCGATGGGCGCGATGTGGATGTTCGACGCCGGGACGGGGCAGCCGTCGCCGACCTTCCTCGCCGACCTCAAGGGTGCGTCGTCCGTCGCGCACGTCCACGGCAAGGCCTTCACCGGCGCCGAGTCGATGACCGCGTTCCACCGGCCGTGGAGCTACACGCCCCGGCGGCTGAAGCACGTCGCCGATCTCGAGCTCGCGCTCGGCGTGACCCGGTTCTGCATCCACACCTCGCCGCACCAGCCGGTGCAGGTGCCGCCACCAGGGATCGGGCTCGCGCCGCAGCTGGGTCAGGCGTTCATCCGCACGGAGCCGTGGGCGGAGCTGGCGGGGCCGTGGGTCGACTACCTGGCCCGCTGCTCCTGGCTGCTCAACCAGGGGGTCCCCGCCGTCGACGTCGCGGTGTTCGTCGGCGAGGAGGCGCCGGTGACGGCCCTGTACGGCGAGGAGCCCGACCGCAGCGTCCCGGCCGGGTTCGACTTCGACTACGTCGACCTCGCCGGGCTCGAGTCGAGGCTGTCGGCGGACGGCACCGGTCTCGTGGCCGGCAGCACGCGGTACGGCCTCCTCTTCCTGGGCGGCGCGAGCAGCCGCATGACGACGCGGGCACTGCGGCGGCTGCTCGAGCTGGTCGAGGTGGGGGCTCCGGTCGCCGGGCGGCGGCCGGAGTGCTCGCCGTCCCTGGCCGACGACGAGCAGGAGCACGCCCGGCTCTGCGACCTGCTCTGGGGTGATGGGGAACGCCCCGGCCGGGTGCTCGACACCGCCGACGTCGGCGCGGCGCTGGCGCACCTCGGGGTGGTCCCGACGCTCACCGTGGACGGGGCGGAGCTGCTCCGGATCGGGCGGCGGACCGCTGCGGGGGAGATCGTCTTCCTGGCGAACCCCGCCCCGGTGCCGGTGACCGTGACCCTGCGATCGACGGCGGCGGAGGACCTGGTGGCCTGGGACCCCGTGGCGCCGGCCCGACGGCCCTTGACCCGCTCGGGCGGCGGGCACGAGCTGACCCTGCCCGCGCTCGGTTCGGTGTTCGTGCTCGGCGGCGGCACGGCCGACGCCGCGCCGTCCGGCCCGGGCACCGAGCTGCCGCTGGACGGCGACTGGCGGCTCACGCTGCCCGGCCTCCTGGAGACGACCCTGCACGGGGGACCGGTGCCGTGGACCGCGCTGGGCCCGGCCGCCGCGGGTTTCGCCGGCGTCGGCACCTATGCGACCGACCTGGTCCTGGACGACGACCCGGGCGACGCGGTGGTCCTCCTGGATCTCGGCACAGACGTCGGGGACCTCGCCCGGGTACGGGTCGACGGCGTCGACCGGGGCGTGGTCTGGACCGAACCGTGGCGGGTCGACCTGACCGGCCTTCTCCGCCAGGGCCGCGCCACCGTCGAGATCGACGTGGCCAACGCCTGGATGAACCGGCTGATCGCCGAGGCGGCGGCGCCGACCGGGGACATCTTCGGCCCCGTCGCCGAGGTCTACGAGCCGGATGCCCCGGTGCAGACCTCGGGACTCACGGGCCCGGTGGTGCTCCACCTGTACCGCTGACCCGATCGGTTGCGCGCCGTCGCAGCGCTCGTCATCGACGTGCTCGTCGAGTGCTCGTCGACCGGCGGGTGAACCGGCCCGACGCGGTCGGCAGCAGCCGGGGAGCCTGACGGCGTCAGCCGCGGTCGAGCTCGACCTGGACGGGGATGCTCTCCCAGGCTCGCAGGGTGTTGTTGTGGTGCCGCTTCGTCGGACCGGCCAGCTCGATCGACCGGACCCGGCGGGCCAGGGCGGTCAGCAGCGACTCGGCCTCGAGCCGCGCGACGTGCTGGCCGACGCACTGGTGGATGCCCATGCCGAACCCGACGTGGCCCGAAGGGTCGCGGGAGAGGTCGAAGGCGTCCGGATCCGTCCAGCGGCGCGGGTCGCGGTTCGCCGCGGCCAGGAACATGAGGATCTTGTGGCCCTCCGGGATCACGACGCCGCCCACGCGGACGTCCGTGGTCGCCGTCCGGAAGAAGGTCTGCACCGGCGACTCCCAGCGGACCGCCTCGTCGAAGGCGACGCGGGCCAGCGACGGCTCCTGCCGGAGGCGGGCCCACTGGTCGGGGTTGGTCGCGAACGCGTAGAGGACGGCGGACAGCCCGTGGACCGTCGTGTCGACGCCGGCCGTCAGCAGCGAGCGGACGACCAGCGGTGCCATCTCCGGGGTGATGTCGCCGCGGTCGCTCGCCGCCCAGATGTCGGCGCCGAACCCGACCGGCGCGAGGACGTCCCGCCGGCACTGGGCGGCCATCCAGGCGGAGAGCTCACCGACGCGGGGTGCGCCCTTCGCCACGAGGTCGTTGCTGGGCCCGAAGGCGTTGAACGCGTGGTCGCCGTACGGGAGCAGGTTCTCGCGCCCCTCCTTCGGCAGGCCGACCGCGTCGGGGAAGACGCGCAGCGGGAAGGACGTCGTCAGCGCGAGGACGGCGTCGAAACTCGTG
>DASQTE010000177.1:0-13720 GCA_035642035.1 Blastococcus sp. | reverse complement strand
AGCCAGTCCCGGAGCTCGGTCAGTGCATCCATGCCACTCCCGTCCATCGTTCCCTCGTCCCCGACCACCGTGCCGGTCCGTCGCGGGCCGGCCGCACCGTCAGCGCGGCTCCACGAACAGCGACTGCGCCGACCGGCCGATCGCCCCTTCCTCGTCGAAGAGCACCGCCGTGCACTGCGCGGCACCGGTGCCGCCGAGCGTCGTGACGGCGTCCATCCCGAGCCAGTCCCCGCGCGGCGCCCGGTGCAGCGACACCAGCAGGTCGACGTTGGCGAAGGTCGCCGCCGCCCAGTCCAGCTCCGCCGAGATCCCGCTGGCGGCGTCGGTCATCACCAGCAGATGCTGCAGCGGCGTCATCGGTTCGCCGTCCACCAGGGTGCACTGTGACCGCGTCCACGCCGACGCCGGCCCCGGCGAGTTGAAGCTCCCGGTCGGGAACCGCCAGTCCAGGGCCCGGTGGTAGGCCACCTCGGAGGTGAAGAAGGCGGCCGTCTCGGCGCGGCTGTCCTCCGGCCGGGCCGCCGCCGGGTGCGCGGCGGCGACGTCCGGCGCGGCGCCGTCCGGGCGGGTGCGCATGCGCCAGGCCGACAGCCGCATCAGCGGGCGCTCGTCGCCGGCCGTGAGCACGGTCTCGACGAGTTCGATGCGCCGCCCCGGCCGGACGATGCTCGACCGCAGCGCGACCGGGCCCACGGGCACCGGCGCGAAGATGTCGTAGGCCAGCCGGACCGTCTGCCCGCCCTCGATGGCGCTCGCCCGCTCCGCCTCGCGCAGCAGCAGGGCCGCAGGCGGGCCGGCGTGCTGGAGACCGGTGTCCCAGGGGCCGATGGTCAGGGCGGTGGCCCGGTAGCCGTCGTCCGTGGGCTCGTACAGGGCAGCGGGCAGGTGCATGCGTTGCAGTCTGTCGCCCGCCTCGGACATCCACGCGCCGGGTCTCGCCGACCGCCCCCTCGATAGGATCGGTGCGTCGAGCCCGTCCCCGCGACGGATCCCGTGGTCGAGAGGCGGCACGCGTGACGATCCGGGACCGGGGGCTCGTCCTCGACGACGTCTCGCGGGCGATCATCGAGCAGTTGCAGGCCGACGGCCGCCGTCCGTACGCGCGGATCGCCGCCGCGGTCGGCCTGTCCGAGGCCGCCGTCCGCCAGCGCGTGCAGCGGCTGCTGGACGCCGGGATCATGCAGATCGTCGCCGTCACGGACCCGCTGCAGATCGGCTTCCCCCGCCAGGCCATGGTCGGGGTGCGGACGCGGGGCGACTCCCGCGTGGTCGCCGACGCGCTCGCGGCCTTCGACGAGGTCGACTACGTCGTCATCACCGCCGGCTCGTTCGACGTGCTCGCCGAGACGGTGTGCGAGGACGACGACCAGCTGCTGGGCATCGTCAGCCGCATCCGGGCGGTCGAGGGCGTCGAGTCCACCGAGACGTTCATGTACCTCGGCCTGCGCAAGCAGACCTACGCGTGGGGCACCCGCCGCGCCGGCGCCGACGACTGAGGAGGCCGGCGGCCTCGTTCAGTGGCAGTGCGACGGGTTGGGCGGCACGTCCAGCGCCGGGTTGCGGTCGAAGAAGCCCCACGGCTTGAGCGAGAAGGAGACCGTGTCCACGGGCATGACCGGCCAGTCCTCGGGCCGCGGGAGGTGGTGGATGCCGAAGACGTGCCACAGCACGATGTCGGTGTCCGCGATCGGGCGGTCGGCCGCAGTCCACGCCGGCAGCCCGGCCGATCCGCGGCTCTGGTTGCAGAACTCGCCCGCCGGCCAGCGCTCCTCCTCGTCGAACGGCGTGACCCAGAGGGTGTGGTCGATGACCTCGGCCCGCTGCATGATCGGTGACCTCCGGTCCACCAGCGCCGGGAAGGACGCCGAGGCGACCAGCTTGTAGCCGGTCGGCGTCCCCAGGCGGTTGAGCCGGCCCCGGTTGACCACCTTCCAGCCGCGCTGGCTGCCCCAGTCGTAGTCCTGCTTCCCCTCCGACTCGGTCAGCAGGGGGCGGCTGCGCTGCACGAGCGCCAGGCCGTAGGGGTTGGTGTCGGAGACCGGGACCGCCTCGCTCTCGGAGACCACCACCGTGTTCTCCGGCCCGTCGACCTCCATGTCCATCCGCGCGACGATGAAGTGCTGGTGGAACGGCGCGTAGGTCTGGTCGTCGACGACCGTGCCGGTGGGCGGGGCCTCCCCGTCGAAGGCGCTGGTCACCATGATCCCGGTGGCCCGGACCTCGCACTCGATCGTCCCGTCCTGGTAGAAGCGCCAGTAGACGAGGTACTCGTAGTTGGCGACCGTGGCGTGGAAGGAGACGACCATCCGCCGCGACCGGCGGACCTCCGCGCCGGCCTTCTCGTCGACGTGCTTCCACAGCACGCCGTCGTCCTCCTCGTGCAGGCAGATGGCGTTCCTGATCGTGTACGGCTCGGCCCGGCTGTCGTGCAGGACGGCGTCGACGTAGGTGATGTCGCCCAGGCAGTCGCAGCCGAGCTCGAGGGACGTCGTCATGAAGCCCAGGCCCCACTCGCCGATGTCGAAGGCGGTCCGGCGGTGGTGGTCGGGGCTCGGGTCGCGGTAGGGGACGACCATCTCGGCGAAGGACAGCCGGTGGGCGATCGGGCGCACGCCGGAACCGTCGTCGTACCCGACGCGGTGGATGACCAGCCCCTCGCGGTAGTTGAAGCCCAGCCGCATCGACCAGTTCTGCCAGCGCAGCTCGTTGCCGTCCAGCATGAACGAGGGGCCGTCGCGCTGGACGATCTCCAGCGCCTGGACGTCGGTCCGCTGCTCCAGGCCGGGGACCAGGTCGGGGCGGTACTCGCCCATCGGCGAGCCGCCCTCGGGCGGCGGGGTGTCCTCGATGCGCAGCAGCCCCATCGTGTTCATGTCCACGACGAAGTGCAGCCCGGCGACCGGGTTGGCGTAGGGGTTCCCGTTCGGGGTGGAGCGCCGCCACACGTCGGTCCAGCCCACCCGGCGGTCCTGGAACTCGACCGGGATGAGGGAGTGGCCGTACGCCCAGGTGTCGATGAGGACGAGGTCGAGGTCGGTGATGCCGCGCCGGGCCAGGGCGTCGACGACGTCGGGATGGACGATGAGCGCCTCGTGGGCCTCGTGCCACTCGTCCAGCGTCATGTTGGCCTGCTCGCCGGGGACGGCCTCCCAGGAGACGACGGCGTCGTCGGTCAGCGAGACCAGCGCCTTGTACGTGGTGCCCTCCTCCCGGCTCCAGCAGGTCACCCGCGCCTCGCGCCGGACGGGGTCGCCCGGCGCGAAGGCGCGGACGACGTCCTTGGCCGGTTCGCGCAGCTCGATGGCGGCGAACCGCCAGCGCTCGTCGACGCCCTTGTCCCGCCGCAGCACGTCGGCGGCCGCGCGGAACTCGTCGGCGGTCAGCGGGTCCAGCGGGTGCGCGGTCATGCGGAGGTCTCCCGGGGGGTGTCGGGCCGGTCGGCGAGCAGGGGGAGGGACGGGTCCCAGCGGGTGCCGTCGCGGGCGTCCCGCCGGCGGCGGGCGATCGCGGAGAGCGCCTCCAGGACGACGCGGTTGGCCAGGGCGGCGGTGATGTCGGCGTGGTCGTACGGCGGGCTCACCTCGACGACGTCCACCCCGACGACCGGGAGCTCCAGGCAGATGCGCCGCACGGAGTCCAGCAGCTGCCGGGCGGTGAGCCCACCGGGCTCGGGCGTCCCGGTGCCCGGGGCGTGCCCGGGGTCGCAGACGTCGATGTCGACCGAGAGGAACACGCCCTCGCACTCGTCGGTCGCGATGCCGAACGCCTCGGTCAGGCAGGCGTCCAGGCCGCGGTGCCCGATCTCGGTCATCTCGTAGGAGCGCATCCGCTGCTCCGCCATCCAGTCCAGCGTCTCCGGCGGCGGCCAGTAGCCGCGCAGGCCGATCTGCAGGAACCGGTCGCCGCGCAGCGCACCGGACTCGATGAGCCGGCGCATCGGCTGGCCGTGGCCCCACAGCGAGCCGAACTCGATGTCGCCGGTGTCGGCGTGGGCGTCGAAGTGCAGCATCGACACCCGCCCGTGGCCGACGACGTTGGCCACGCCCTTCGCGTCGGCGAACGCGATCGAGTGGTCACCGCCGAGCACCACCGGGATCGCCCCGGAGCGGGCCACCGTCTCCACGGCCGCCTCCAGGGCCGGCAGCGCCGTCTCGATGTCGCCGGAGAACATCTCCACGTCACCCGCGTCGACCACCCGCAGGTCCCGCAGGCCGTCGGTGCGCAGGGCCAGGCTCGGGCGGGACCCGTCGTGCGCCAGGTAGTCCGTCATCCGGATCGCCTGCGGGCCGAAGCGGGTCCCGGGGCGGTGCGACGTGCCCCCGTCGAAGGGAGCGCCGACGACCACGACGTCGGCCCCGGCGAAGGACGGCGGGTCGTCGAGGTCGCAGCGGTCGACACCCAGGAACGTGACGTCGGGCCCGTACTGGGCGCCGTAGCGGGCCATGGGACGCAGCATCTCACGTGATCCGCGCGTGCCGGCAGTCCCTCTCGACGGAACCAGTCGTCGATGACCTCGTCCGCCACCGAAATGGTCGCGGCGCGTTGATCATCGGCAGGTGGCTCCCCGGCACGCCGGGGCGGACGACCACCCGCCGATGATCGACGCGGACTCAGCTCTCGATGTTCGCCATGACGTGCTTGACCCGGGTGTAGTCCTCGAACCCGTACAGCGACAGGTCCTTGCCGTAGCCGGAGTGCTTGAACCCGCCGTGCGGCATCTCGGCCACGAGCGGGATGTGGGTGTTGATCCACACGCACCCGAAGTCCAGCCGCTTGCTCATCCGCATGGCGCGGCCGAAGTCCTTGGTCCAGACGCTGCTGGCCAGCCCGAGCTCGACGCCGTTGGCCCAGCGGACCGCCTCGTCCTCGTCGGTGAAGCGCTGCACGGTGATGACCGGACCGAAGATCTCGCGCTGGACCATCTCGTCGTCCTGGCGCAGGCCGGCGACGACGGTCGGCTCCACGAAGAAGCCACGATCCCCCTGACGGGCGCCACCGGCGGTGATCTCGGCGTGGCCCGGCGCGCGGTCGAGGAAGCCGGTGACGTGCGCCAGCTGGTTGGCGCTGTTGACCGGGGGGACCATCGCGTCCTCGTCGCCGGCGCCGTTGGCGTAGGTCGTGGAGGTGCTCCTCGCCTGCTCGGTCAGCGCCGCGACGAAGTCGTCGTGGATCCCGGGCGCGGCCAGCACGCGCGAGGCGGCGGTGCAGTCCTGGCCCGCGTTGAAGTAGCCGGCGACGGCGATGGCCTCGGCGGCGGCCTCGAGGTCGGCGTCGTCGAAGACGACGACGGGCGCCTTGCCGCCCAGCTCCAGGTGCACCCGCTTGACGTCGCGGGCGGCGGCACCGGCGACCTCCATGCCCGCGCGCACCGAGCCGGTGATCGCCACCAGCTGGGGGGTCCGGTGCTCCACCAGGGCCCGGCCGGTGTCCCGGTCGCCGCAGACGACGTTGAGCACGCCGGGCGGCAGGACGTCCGCGGCCAGCTCGGCCATCCGCAGGGTAGTCACCGGGGTGGTGTCGCTCGGCTTGAGCACCACGGTGTTGCCGGCCGCGATCGCGGGGGCGATCTTCCAGACCGCCATCATCATCGGGTAGTTCCAGGGCGTCACCTGCCCGACGACGCCGATCGGCTCGCGCCGGATCCAGCTGGTGTGGCCCGCCATGTACTCGGCGGCGGCCTTGCCCTCGAGCGTGCGGGCGGCGCCGGCGAAGAACCGGATCTGGTCCACCATCGGCGGGATCTCCTCGCTGGAGGTGAGCCCGAGCGGCTTGCCGGTGTTCTGGCTCTCCAGCGCGACGAGCTCGTCGGCGTGCTCCTCGACGGCGTCGGCGAAGCGCAGCAGTGCGCGCTGGCGCTCGGCCGGGGTCACGTCCCGCCAGGTCTCGAAGGCGCTCGACGCCGCCGTGTACGCGCGGTCGACGTCCTCGGGGCCGGAGACGGGGGCGGAGCCGAAGACCTCGCCGGTGCTGGGGTCGACCAGGTCCATCCGCCGCCCGTCGGCGGTGTCGGTGTGCTCACCACCGACGAAGTTGCGCAGCTGGAGCTTCTCGCTCATGGGTTCCCTCTCGTCCTGGGGCGGTGCTCGTGCACGGAAGACCTGGTCGTTCCTACAGCGGTGGCGGGGTCGCCGTCTCCCGGTCGATCTCGGCGAGGATCTCCGATCCGGTGACCACCTTCTCGGCGAAGTGCCGGTGCATCCACGCCAGGTGGTCGTGCCGGCTGCGCATGATCCGCAGCGTGTCCCAGTTCGGGAACACCTGCTGGAGGACGTGCTCCTCCATGAGGCGGGGGTCGACCTCGTAGACGTGCTCGAAGGTCGTCTGCGCGACCTCGCTCACCCGCTGTGCGGGCGGCGGCGTGTGCTGCTCGGCGAAGCGGTACGGCGCCGCCGCCCCGGGGCCGGAGGGCTGGTCATCGGTTCTCATCGGTCGTGTCCCTCCCGTAGGCCCGGTCCAGCAGGTACTTGCCCGGGTTCATGATGTTGTTCGGGTCCAGGGACCGCTTGACGTCGAGCATCACGTCGAACCCGCGGCCCAGTTCCTGGGGCACGAGGTCGACCTCGCCCTCCCGGCAGGACCCGTGGCAGGCGCTCATCGAGCCGCCGTGGGCGAGCGCCACCGCGGCGATGTCCCGCTTGGCCTTGACCCACGCCGCCCACGCGACGTCGTCCAGGCGCTGCTCCCAGATGCCGACGTCGATCTCGGTGAGGTAGTCGACCCCGGTGTTGCTCGACGTGTAGGCGAACATCCCCCAGTCGTCGAAGACGTCGGTCTTCCGCCGGAGGTCGGCCAGGATCTCGTGCCAGGCCCGGCTGACCGCGGGGACGTTCGAGAAGTTCACCGCGGCGTCCTCGCAGTGCCAGGACATGGGGATGACCTGGCCGTCCTTGGTGCGGCCGTGCAGCGGCGTGGCGTACCGGTCGTGCCGCGCCGCCCAGTCGCCCTCCGAGATCTCGTCGCCCAGGTAGCGGGCCCCGTGCTCCTTGGCGATCCGGAACAGCCGCCTGCCGCCCGCGCGGACCTCGTCCTCGTAGCCGTACATGACGGCGCAGACCAGCGCCCGGACGTCGGTCGGCTGCGGGATGTAGGCCTCGTCGTCCCGGCGCAGGTAGGCGACCTTGTGCTCGTCGAACAGGACGGCGCCGGCGAAGGTGGCCACCCCGGCCCGGGCGAGCGCGCCGGTGCAGGCGTGGGCGTCCTCGTAGTTGTCGAAGGCCCAGAACGGCGAGAGCTCGGCCTCCGGCTTCGGGAACAGCTTGAGCGTCGCCCGGGTGGCGATGCCCAGGGTGCCCTGATGGCCCATGAACAGGTGCTTGAGCTGGTAGCCGCTGGAGGACTTGCTGATCTTCTGCCCGATGCCGTCACCGACGTGGAGGACGTCGCCGGTCGGCAACACGTGGTCGAAGCTGAGCACCAGGTCGCGGGTGTGCCCGTAGCGGGAGCCGATCAGGGACCAGCCGCTGGTCCCGATCCGGCCGCCGACCAGCGAGCACGGGTAGGACGCCGGGTCGTCGGGGTAGAAGAGCCCGTGCTCGGCCAGCCGCTCGTTGAGCTTCAGCATGCTGATGCCGGTGCCCACCGTGACGGTGCGGTTGACCAGGTCCAGCTCGTGGATCTGGTTCATCTTCTTGACGTCGACGACGATGCCGCGCCGGTGCGGGACCGCGCCGTCGGTCAGCCCCGTGCCGCCGTCCCGGGGGACGACGGGGATCCGCAGCTCGTTGGCGATCCGCACGACGGCGGCGACCTGCTCGGTCGAGGTGGGCATGACCACCACGTCGGGCACGCGCTCGGACCAGCGGTGCACCGGGAACGGCGCCGGCACGCGGGCGCGGTTGTAGCGGTCGGTCTTGGCCAGCAGGATCTGGTCGTCGCCCAGCACGGGCCGCAGCGCCGCCACCAGCGCGGTCAGGCGCTCGTCGCTGAGCGGTGCGGTCGTGAAGGGCGCGGTGCCGATCGGCCCGGTCGGTTCGGTGATCGTCATGTCAGTGCCCCCCGCACCCGCAGCCGCCGGAACCGTTCCCGCATCCGCCGCCGCAGCCGCCACCACCGCACCCGCCGCCGCTGCCGCGGGTCCGGCGGGCGCGCCCGGGGACGCCGGTGCGCTCCTGGGCCAGCCTGCGGTCGCCGACGTCCCCGCGGGACCCGCCCACCGTGATGCCGAGCGACTGGGCGAACAGCTCGTGCAGGTCGACGACGTCGATGTCCTCGGCATCACCGGCCTCGGACAGCGGCCGCTCCGACCACGGGCAGGCGCTGACGAGGGTGTCGACGTCCAGCTCGGCGGCGCGTTCCAGGCGCATCGCGCTGATCTTGGCGGTGAGCTCGGGCTTCTCGATCGGCAGGCCACCGCCACCGCCGGAGCAGTAGGACCACTGGGTCACCCGGTCGACGTCCTCGAAGCGGAGGCCGGGGATGGCCCGCAGCAGCTCGCGCGGCTCCTGCCAGATCCCCTTGCGCTTGTTCAGCCGGCAGGGGTCGTGGTACGTGATCGCCCGGTCCACCGGCACCGACGGCGTCAGCCGGCCCTCGCGGAGCAGCTCGGCCAGCACCTCGATGACGAGCACGACCTCGATGTCGAACTCCTCGCCGAAGTACTTCGGGTAGTCCTCGGTGAAGCTGATGTAGTCGTGCGGGTCGAGCACCAGCAGCCGCTTGGTGCCCGTCTTCCGCCAGTTGTCCAGGTTGTGCCGGGCGAAGCGCTGGGCCTGGTCGGCATAGCCCATCTCGGCGGCCGGGCCGCCGCAGCACCACTGGTCCTCCATGAGGCCGAACGGGTAGCCGGCCATCTGCAGCATCTGGGCCACCGCCCGCGGTACCGACGTCCGGTAGAACGCCGCCTCGCAGTCGACGAACAGGACCGTCTCGCCGCCGATCGGGAGATCGAGCCCCTCGGCCCAGTCGCGCACCTTCTCCTGGTTCACGGGCGTCTCGCCGAGGACCGGTTCGTGCGTGCGCAGGTCGGTGCGCTCGTTCCAGACCTGCCAGTTCGGCTGGTGCACGCCGCTCTCCACGGCCAGCGAGCGCACCGCCTTGACGACGTCGACCGTCCGCGTGCGGAAGCGGTAGAAGTCGCCGGTGAACAGGGTGTTCGGGCAGCGCAGCTCGCAGGCGCCGCACTGGGTGCAGTTCACGTAGTCGGCGGCGATGTCGGCGATGTCGAGTTCGCCGCGTTCCATGGCCACGACGTTCGCGTGGAAGGCGGTCGGGGTCCAGGACTCGTTCCGCTCGACCTGGGTGACGGGGCAGACCTCGCGGCAGAACTTGTGGCCCGAGGAGAAGCAGTTGTACGAGGTGTTGCGCCACTGCTCCACGAACTGCCGGGTCTTCGGGTCGGCGAGGGGGACCGGCAGCGGCCCGGCCAGGGTCTCCGGGTAGTCGGCCAGTTCCGGCGGGTTGGACGGCGCCCCCGGGGTGAAGGGCTCGGCGAGCGCGTCTGCGGCGGGTGGCCGCTCGGGCTGGACCTGGGTCACGGGCTTGCTCCTCGTCACGGCGGGGCTGAGGTGGGCGTCACGCTAACGGGGAAAACATATGGAATCAATGGTTAAGTCGGGGATTCCCTGGTGCCACACTTCAGGCACCCGACCGGGCTCAGGAGGCGAGCGTGCAGCTGCTCAGCGGAGACGCGCGCCGCGCCGTGTTCGCGCCGCTGGACGACGGCGCGCTGCGCAGCGAGGCGGTCGTGCGGAGGGTGGGCAGCGCCATCGCCCTGGGCCTGATGGCGGACGGCGAGCAGCTGCCCACCGAGACCGACCTGGCCACCATGCTCAACGTCTCCACCGTCACCCTGCGCGAGGCGTTGGCGGAGCTGCGCAAGCTCGGGCTGGTCGAGACCCGGCGCGGTCGCGGCGGGGGCAGCTTCGTGCGGTCCCGGGACGACGTCCTCGCCGAGCTCGCCGACACCCGGCTGGTGGAGCTGGGCACGACGGACCTGCGCGAGCTGGGCGACGTCCACGGGGCCGTGGCCGCCGCGGCGGCACGGCTCGCGGCGTCCCGCGCCTCGCGGACGGAGATCGCCCGGCTGCGCGACATCGTGGACCGCCTGGCCCGCGCGGAGTCGGTGACCGATCAGCGCCGGGCCGAGGGGCGCTACTTCATCGAGCTCGCGGCGTGCGCCCAGTCGGTCCGCCTCACCATGCAGGAGATGGATCTGCACCTGGAGCTCGGTCAGCTGCCGTGGCCGCCGGAGCACGTTCCCGAGCTCCTCGACGTCATCGTCGCCGGCCACCGGGCGGTCGTCGACGCGATCGAGGAGCGCGACCCGGCGCGGGCGCGGGCGCTCACCGAGGAGCACATCGAGACCCGGACGCTCTGGTCGATCGAGCTGCGGCTGCTGCGGGTGGGCGAGCCCCCCGCCCGGCAGGAGGTCTCGTGAGCGCCAGGTCCGGGCCTCCCTCTGCCCGGTCCGCGTCGTCGAGGGCCGACGAGGTGGCGCGGGTCGGCGCGGCCGTCTCCGAGGTGGTCGAGCGGCTGTTCGGCACGGTGACCGCGGTGCGGTCCGCAGCGCTGCGGTCCTCCGCGTGGGACGACCCGCGGGGCGGCCGCCCGGTCCTCGACGACTCCGTCCGGGATCTGCTGCGCGAGCCCGGCCAGCTCGCGGTGGGGCTGGGCCTGGTGGTCGCCCCGCAGCCCGGGCGGGGCCTGCCGCTGCGCCTCGAGTGGTGGCAGGTGGACCCGGACGGCGGCAGGCTGCGCACCCTCGAGCCGGATCTGAAGCCGCAGAGTCTCGGCTACTACGACTACACGGCGACGGAATGGTTCGACGTCCCGCGCCGCACCGGTCGGCGGCACGTGGTCGGGCCCTACGTCGACGTCCACGGGACGGGCCGGTACCTGCTGACCCTCACCGAGCCGGTCGTCGTCGGCGGCGAGTTCGTGGGCGTCGCCGGTGCGGACGTGTCCGTGCGCCGGTTCGAGACCCACCTCCTGGAGGAGCTCGGCCGGCTGCCCGCACCGTTCCTGCTCGTCAACGGTGAGGACCGCGTGGTCCTGTCCACCGCACCGCGCTGGCTGGTCGGGAGCCTGCTGCCTCCTGGTGCCGGCCCGGCCGGCTCCGGAGCCGCCGTTCCGGGTGTCCCGTGGCGGCTGCACCTGGTGGACGACGTCTCGCTGCTGAGGCCCTGAGCCGCGCCCCCGAGCCGGGCGAGCCGAAACGAGATCGCAACGGCGGGGCCTTGTCCTGTGAACTATGTATCTATAGGTTTCCCGGCGTTCGTGTGGTCTGCGGCACAACGGCGCGCCCGCCGTCGACCCCGCTCCACCCCGTCCCCAGGAGACCCCCGTGACCGCACCCGGCTCACCTCCCGGTCCCATCGACGACGAAGCCCAGCTCGCTGCCCTGGGGTACTCCGGCGAGTTCCACCGCAGCATGGGGCTGTGGGCCAACATGGCCCTGGGCTTCACGTACCTCTCCCCGCTGGTCGGCGTCTACTCGCTGTTCGCCTACAGCCTGTCGATCGGGGGACCGCCGGCGATCTGGTGGATCGTGATCGTCGGCGTCGGCCAGCTGCTGGTGGCGCTCGTCTTCGGTGAGGTCGTCTCCCAGTACCCGCTGGCCGGTGGCATCTACCCGTGGACCCGGAGGCTGTGGAACCGGCGTTACGCGTGGATCGTCTCGTGGATCTACATCTGGGCGGTCATCGTGACCATCACGGCCGTCGCGGAGTTCGGCAGCGGGTTCGTCGCCGCCCTGTTCAGCATCGAGGCCACCCCGGGCGTCGTCCTGGTGACCGCCCTCGCGCTGCTGCTCATCGCCTTCGTCGTCAACTACAGCGGCACGCGGATGCTCGCCCGCATCGCCCGCATCGGGTTGGCCGCGGAGCTGATCGGCGTCATCGCCCTCGGCCTGTTCCTGCTCTTCTTCCGCCGGGAGCAGCCGTTCTCCGTCTTCTTCGACACCATGGGTGCGGGCGGCGACGCCGGCTACGTCGGCACGTTCCTGGCCGCGGCCCTCTCCGGCCTGTTCCTCTTCTACGGGTTCGAGGCCTGCGGTGACGTGGCCGAGGAGGTCGCCGACCCGACCCGGCGGATCCCGCGCGCGATGATCCTGACCATCGTCGTCGGCGGCGTCTCGGGTTTCCTGTCCTACGCCGGCTACGTGCTCGCCGCGCCGGACCTCGAGGCCATCGTCGCCGGCGAGGACGTCGACCCGATCCCGTCGATCCTCGAGAGCTCGCTGGGCACCGCGGGGTCGAAGGTCTTCCTGGTCGTCACCGTCGTCGCGTTCATCTCCTGCGTGCTCTCCCTGCAGGCGGCCGGCAGCCGGCTGCTCTACGCGTTCGCCCGCGACCGCATGCTCCCGGCGAGCGGTTGGCTCTCGCACGTCTCCTCGCGGCACGCCGTCCCCACCAACGCACTGCTCGTGGTCTGCGTCGTCCCGGCGCTGATCTGCCTCTTCGTGTACGTGCGGCCGGAGTCGCTGGCCCGCGTGACCGCCTTCGCGGTGCTCGGCATCTACATCTCCTTCCAGGCCGTCGTGCTGGCCGCACTGCGGCAACGGCTCATGGGCTGGCGCCCGGCCGGCCTGTGGAACCTGGGTTCGGCCGGCCTCGTGGTGAACGTCCTCGCGCTCGCCTACGGGATCTTCGCCATCGTGCTGCTGATCAAGCCGGCCCCCGGCACGGAGACCTTCCTCGACCGCTGGATCGTCGCCATCGGTCTGGTCATCGTCGCGGGCACCGGGCTGCTGTACCTGTTCCTGGCCCGCCCGGACCGGCATTCTGCGGACATCCCCGAGGGCGACGCCCGCGAGGTGGCTCGACAGCTCCAGGACATCCGGGGCAGTGCCTCGACCGGGGGCCGGGCCCAGGCGAGTGAGGAGATCCGATGAAGTTCAGCTACGCGATGCTGCCGGACTACCCGCTGGAGGAGTCGCTGCGGGCGATCAAGCTGGCCGACGAACTCGGCTTCCACGCCGTCTACGCCGCCGACGAGACCTGGCACAAGGACCTCTGGCTGCTCTTCGCCGCCGCCTCCCAGCAGACGTCCCGGATCCGCATGGGGCCGAGCCTCTCCGGCGTGGTCCTGCGCGAGCCGAGCCTGATCGCCCAGTCGGCCGCGACGCTCGACGAGCTGACCGGTGGGCGGGCCGAGGTGGTCCTGGGCAGCGGCAACTTCGGGCTGCTCGCGGAGTACAAGATCGACTGGGCGAAGACGAAGCCGCTCTCGCGGGTCATCGAGGGCGTCCACGTCGTCCGCACGCTGCTCGACGAGGGCGCGATCACCTACGACGGCGAGTTCTTCCGCTACGACGGGCTGTTCACCTTCGCCCGGCCGGTGCAGGACCACCTGCCGGTGAAGATGGGCGCCATGCGCGGGCCGAAGTCGTTCGTCGCCGCGGCCGAGCACTCCGACGGCTGCCACCACGCCCTCAGCTACACCCGCGAGGCCTACGACTACGCGGCCGAGCACCTGAAGGCGGGAGCCGAGAAGGCCGGCAAGGACTGGACCACGCTCGACTTCGGCGCCTGGGTGGTCGTGGCCGTCGGGCGGGACTCCGCGGCGGCGAAGGACGCCGCCCGGAGCATGGTCGGGATCTACGCCTCGTCGATGCCGGCCGAGCAGCTGGAGCGCAACGGCGTCGACCCGGACAGCCTCACCCCGATCATCGAGGCGATCGGCGCCGGCGACATGGCCAAGGGCATCGAGCTCACCACCCCCGACCTCGCCGAGCGGCTGTCCGTGGCGGGCACCCCGGAGGAGTGCGTCGAGAAGATGCAGA
>DASQTE010000176.1:0-4095 GCA_035642035.1 Blastococcus sp. | reverse complement strand
AGCGATTCGCTCGATGTCGCGGAATCGCTGGACGGCGTCGGACAGGCCGCTGCGCACGTCGCGCGGGAGGTCGACCTGCGTGACGTCGCCGGTGACGACGATCTTCGAGCCGAATCCGAGCCGGGTGAGGAACATCTTCATCTGCTCGGCAGTGGTGTTCTGCGCCTCGTCGAGGATGACAAACGCGTCGTTGAGCGAGCGGCCGCGCATGTACCCGAGGGGCGCGACCTCGATGGTTCCGGCCGCCATGAGCCGCGGGATCGACTCCGGGTCGACCATGTCGTGGAGCGCGTCGTAGAGCGGCCGCAGGTAGGGGTCGATCTTCTCCGACAGGGAGCCGGGCAGGAAGCCGAGCCGCTCCCCCGCCTCGACCGCGGGCCGGGTCAGGATGATCCGGTTGACCTGCTTGGTCTGCAGCGCCTGCACGGCCTTGGCCATGGCCAGGTAGGTCTTTCCGGTGCCGGCCGGGCCGATGCCGAAGACGATGGTGTGCGCGTCGATCGCGTCGACGTAGCGCTTCTGGTTCAGCGTCTTGGGCCGGATGGTCCGGCCCCGGCGGCTGATGATGTCGAGGCTCAGCACGTCGGCCGGGCGCTCGGAGTCGCCGCTCCGCAGCATCGCGATCACCCGGCGCACCGAGTCGGGACGCAGCTCCTGGCGCGTGCCCAGCAGGGCGATGAGCTCGTCGAAGACACGGACGGCGAAGGCGTTGTCGGCGGGCTGGCCGGTGACGGCGATCTCGTTGCCGCGCACGTGGACGTCGGCGTCGACCTCGGCCTCGACGAGCCGGAGCAGCTCGTCGGCGGAGCCCAGCAGGGCGACCATCGAGACGGAGTCGGGGACGGAGATGGTGGTGCGGACGGCGGCGGGAGCGTGGCCGTTGCCGGCGGGCATCCCGGGGTGGCCGTCCGCCGTCGCGGCTCGCGCCGAGGCCTCACGGGACATGGGGGCGCCGGGCACGGGCACGTTCGGGGAGGTGTCGGGCAAGAACCCTCGACCCTGCCTTCCTTCGATGGGCGAGCGGACCGATTGGAGTCTACCCGCGCGGGGCGACCGAAATGCCGGCTTCGCCCCATCGGGGCAGCGCTCCGGACGTGCGGTCGCTCACCGGCCCGAGTAGGTCGCCTTCCCGGGCCCCTCGGTGAGGAAGGACGCGACCGCGCCACGGAGGTCCTCGGTGGCGAACAGCGCGCCCGACACCTCGGGCACCAGCGCGTCCGCCGCGCGGGCGCCGTCGCGGACCGACGCGGCGACCAGCCGCTTGGTGGCCGCGTGCGCGACCGTCGGGCCGGCGGCGACCCGGTGCGCGTACTCGCGCGCCGCGGCGGCGAAGCCCTCGTCGGGCAGCACCCGGTTGACCACGTTCCACCGCTCGAGGACGGCGGCCGGGTAGCGCTCGCCGGTGAAGACGAGCTCCCGGGCGCGGGCGGGGCCGGCCCGCTCGGCAAGCCGCTGCGGCCCGCCCATCGACGGGGTGAGCCCGACCACGATCTCCACCAGCCCGAAGCTCGCCTTCTCGGCGGCCAGCAGGATGTCGCAGGCCAGGGCCAGCTCGAACGCGGCGGTGAGCGTGAGCCCGTGGGCGGCGAACACCGTGGGCACCGGCAGGTCCTCGATCGTCTGCGCGACCTCCAGCAGCCGCGCCCAGAGCTGCGCGCCCCGCTCCGCCGGCTCCGGCCCCTCGGCGATGTCCCGGAACTCGGTCACGTCCACCCCGCCGGAGACGACCTTCCCGCGCGCCTCGAACAGGACCGCCCGGGCGCGGTCCGCGCGCGACGGGTCGGTGAGCGGGACCAGCTCGGCGGCGACGGACACCAGGGCGTCGAACGCCGGGCCGTCGAAGAGGTTGAGCGGCGGGTTCTCCAGGACGACGACGGCGACGTCACCGTCCCGCTCGATCCGGAGGGGCGCGGGGGCGGTCATGCCCCGATCCTCGCAGGGTCGTCCTGTCACTCAGCCGGGCGGCCAGCCCAGGCCGCGGCCGCCGAGGACGTGCAGGTGGAGGTGGTCCACCGACTGCCCCGCCTGCGGACCGGTGTTGGTGACGACGCGGTAGCCGGGCTCGATCCCGCCGTCGGTCACCAGGCCCTCCTGGACCGCCACGGCGTGCGCGCCCGACACGACCTCGCCGAGCAGCCCGGGGTCGGCCGCCACCAGCGCGCCGATGTTGCGGTGGTGCTCCTTCGGGATCACCAGCACGTGCGTCGGCGCCTGGGGGTTGATGTCGCGGAACGCGAACACCCGGTCGGTCTGGTGGACGACGTCGGCGGGGATCTCACCGGCGACCATGCGGCAGAAGAGGCAGTCGCTCACGCCCCGACCTTAGGAGGACCACCCCTCCCCCACACCTCGCGCGCCCGGCGTCGTCCGCGCCGTACGGCACCCGTCCGCGCCGCACACCGCGCGGATGACCACCACACCGCGCGGACGACGTCCGAGGCGGCGCGGGAGCGACGTAACGGTTCGGGGCTCCCGGGACGCCGGAACGGCCCAGGCTCCCTAAGCTCCCAACCGGCAGGCGCCGTCAGGGCGTTGGCAGGAGTGCGAGGGGGCGCTCATGTCCGGAACGATCACCACCGACGCGACCGGCGGGAGCTCGTCGGCCGGACCGGCTGGAGGCGGCCGGTCGATGAAGTCAGTGCTCATCTGGGGCGCGGTCGCTGTCGTCGGCGCCATCTGCTGGGGCGTGCTGGCCATCGCCCGCGGCGAGACGATCTCGGCGCTGTGGCTGCTGTTCGCCGCACTGTGCTCGTACGCGATCGGCTACCGATTCTACTCGCGGTTCATCACGTACAAGGTGCTGCGGGCCGACGCCCAGCGGGCCACCCCGGCCGAGCGGCTGGAGAACGGCGTCGACTTCGACGTCACCGACCGCCGGGTGCTGTTCGGCCACCACTTCGCCGCCATCGCCGGCGCCGGCCCGCTGGTCGGCCCCGTGCTCGCGGCGCAGATGGGCTACCTGCCCGGCACCATCTGGATCGTCGTCGGCGTCATCTTCGCCGGCGCCGTCCAGGACCTGACCGTCATGTTCTTCTCGATGCGCCGCAACGGGAAGAGCCTCGGCCAGATGATCCGCGAGGAGATCGGGCTGGTCGGCGGCGTCGCCGCGCTGATCGCCGTCTTCGCGATCATGATCATCATCCTGGCGGTCCTGGCCCTCATCGTGGTCAACGCGCTGGCCGAGTCGCCGTGGGGCGTGTGGTCCATCGGGCTGACCATCCCGATCGCGCTCTTCATGGGCGTGTACCTGCGCCGGCTCCGGCCAGGGAGGGTGCTCGAGGCGACCGGGATCGGCGTCGCCCTGCTGCTCCTGGCGATCGTCTCCGGTGGCTGGATCGAGGACACCGCTCTCGGCGAGACCCTGACGCTCTCCAAGGAGTGGCTGGTCCTCGCCCTGGTGGTCTACGGCTTCGTCGCCTCGGTGCTGCCCGTCTGGCTGCTGCTCACCCCGCGCGACTACCTGTCGACCTTCATGAAGATCGGCGTGATCGTCCTGCTGGCGATCAGCCTGATCGTGGCCCGGCCGGTGCTGCAGGCCGAGGCGGTGACCGACTTCGCCCGCGAGGGCACGGGCCCGGTCTTCGCGGGCTCGCTGTTCCCGTTCGTGTTCATCACCATCGCGTGCGGCGCTCTCTCCGGGTTCCACGCGCTGATCTCCTCCGGGACGACGCCGAAGATGCTGGCCAAGGAGGGCCAGGTCCGGCTCATCGGCTACGGCGGCATGCTGATGGAGTCGTTCGTCGCCGTCAGCGCGCTGATCGCGGCCTGCGTCATCGACCAGGGCCTGTACTTCGCGATGAACAGCCCGGCCGGGGCGACCGGCGGGACCGTCGAGTCGGCTGCGACCTTCGTGCAGGGGCTCGGGTTCGACACCTCCGCGCAGGAGCTCGCCGCGGCGTCGGCCGCGGTCCAGGAGGACACGCTGATCTCGCGCACGGGTGGCGCGCCGGCGCTGGCGGTGGGCCTCGCGCAGGTCTTCAGCCAGGCGTTCGGCGGCGGCGGCCAGGCGTTCTGGTACCACTTCGCGATCATGTTCGAGGCGCTGTTCATCCTCACCGCCGTCGACGCCGGCACCCGCGTGGGCCGGTTCATGCT
>DASQTE010000175.1:0-6129 GCA_035642035.1 Blastococcus sp. | reverse complement strand
GGCTGATCGTCCGGGCCGCGGAGATGCCGCCGATCCTGACGCTGATGGTCGCGATCGTGGGCGTCCGCTTCTTCGGCCTCGGGCGGGCGCTGCTGCGCTGGCTCGAGCGGATGACCGCCCACGACGCCGCCCTGCGCCTGGCGGCCGGCACGCGGGTCCGGGTGTGGGCGGCGCTCGCGGAGCAGGGCATCGCCGCCGACCGGACGCCCGGCTCGGCCCTCGCCCGCGTGGTGGGCGACGTCGGCGTCGTGCAGGACCTGACCGTGCGGGTCCGGCCCCCGCTCCTGGTCGCCGCGGTGGTGACCACCGGGACGGTGGCCGCCCTCGCCCTGGTCGACGCGGCCGCGGCCGGTGCGGTCGGGCTGGTGCTGGGCGTCGCCGTGGCGCTCGTCCTGCTGGTGCACCGCCGGCTGGACGCGGGCGCGGCACGCGCGGAGAGCACCCAGCGGGTGGCAGCGCTGCAGGAGACCGCGACCGTGCTGCACGGGCTGCCGGACCTGCGGGTGCACGGCCTAGCGGACCGGGTGGCGGCCGACCTCGACCGGCTCGCCGACCGGCAGGCGGCCGCCGCCCGCACGGGCACCCGGGCGGCCGCCGTCGGCACCGGTCTGATCGTGCTGGCCACCGGGCTCGCGGCGGTGGTCGCGACCGCCGTCGGCGCACGCAACGGGCTGTCCGGCCCGGTGCTCGCCGTCCTGGCCCTCGCCCCGCTCGCCCTCGCCGAGCCGCTGGCCGGCATGGTTCCCGCCCTGCAGCGCCGGGGAGCCCTGGCCGACGCGCAGGCGCGCATCGACGCCGTCCTGGACGCGCCGGTCCCCGCCGACCCCGCCGAGCCGCTCCGCGTGCCGGCCCCCGTGCGCGGGCTGGAGGTCGACGGGCTGACTGCGGGCTGGCCCGGCGGTCCCGACGTCCTGCGCGGCCTCGACGCGGCCGCGGCGGCCGGCGACGGCTGGCTGGTGGTCCGCGGCCCGTCCGGGTCGGGCAAGTCGACGTTCCTCGCCGTCCTCATGGCCGCGCTGCGGCCGCGGGCCGGCGCCTACCTGGTCGAGGGTGCCGACACCGCGCGGCTGGCCGGGGACGACCTGCGGTCGCGCATCGCGTGGCTGCCGCAGGAGGCGCACGTCTTCGCGTCGTCCATCCGGGCGAATCTCGCGCTGGCCGCGCCGCACGGTGAGCTGACCGGCCCGGCGGGCGAGCGGCGGATGCGCGCCGCGCTCGGGGCGACGCGCCTCGGCGGCCTGCTGGCCGGGCTGCCCGACGGCCTCGACACCCCGGTCGGCGCCGGGGGGACGGCGCTGTCGGGCGGTGAGCGCCGTCGGCTGGCGGCGGCCCGGGCGCTGCTCGCCGACCGCGACGTCGTGCTGCTGGACGAGCCGACCGCCCACCTGGACGCGCCGACGGCCGACGCGCTGCTCGACGACCTGCGGCGCGCCCTGGCCGACCGGGTCGTCGTGTGCGTGACCCACGACGAGGTCGAGCGTCCCGGCGACACCGTCGTCCGGCTCTCCGCCGCGACCGCGCGGGTCTGATTCGTCGTACCCCTGCGCCAGGGTGTCGGGCATGAGCGCTCCCTTCACCGGTCACGTCTTCCTCGGCATGAGCGTCGACGGGTTCATCGCCCGGCTCGACGGCGACATCGCCTGGCTCACCGGCGGCGCGGACGAGGGCGCTGGGGGTGGGCCGGGTGATGACGGAGACGGGGAGGGCGGTGACTTCGGGTTCAGCGAGTTCGTCGGCGGCATCGACGCGCTGGTCATGGGTCGCGCCACCTACGACGTCATCGCGCCGTTCGGCGAGTGGCCGTACCAGGGCAAGCCGGTGCACGTGCTGAGCACGACGCTCGAACCGGGCGCCGACGCGCGCATCACGGTGCACCGCACGTTCGACGAGGCGGTCGAGGCGGCGACCGCGGCCGGCTACCGGCGGGTGTACGTCGACGGCGGGCGGACCGTGCATCAGTTCTTGCGGGCCGGCCTGGTCGCCGACCTGACCCTCTCGCGCGTGCCGGTCCTGATCGGGACGGGTCACACGCCGTTCGGCGACCTCGCGGCCGACATCCCGCTCGAGCACGTGCGCACCCGCACGTTCGCCGGCGGGATGGTGCAGTCGACCTACCGGGTGGTCAGTCGCTGAGCGGGACGTCGACCGGGATCTCCGGGCCCAGCCGGGCGCCCTGGAGCAGCTCGAGGTCGTCGCCGGACCAGAAGCTGCCCGGGTCGTAGGCGTTGAGCGGCCGGTCTCCCGGGAGCAGCCCCATCGCGGTGTAGGTGGCCGCGACCAGCTCGGCGCAGAACACCGTCTCGGCCGCCGTCTGCCGGCGCAACCGCCCGTTCACCCAGCCGCGGACCAGGCCGCGGGTGGTCGGGAACGGCCGGCCGTCCAGCCGGGCGACCGTGCGCAGGACGGCGTCCTCCATCGCCGGGGTGACGCCGCCGTCCTCGGCCGGCCCCACCAGCTGCCGCAGCCACGCCTTCTGCCCGTAGCGGCGGCGCCACGTCGTCACGGCGTCGCGCAGGTCGTGCAGCTGCACGCCGCGCTGGTGCTCGCCGGTCCACGCGTCGGGCAGCGACTTGCCGAGCTCGGCGTGCCAGAGCAGCGGCGGCAGGTCCTCGAGGACGACGGCCATGCCGACGTGGTTGACCGGCGCGTTGGTGAGCGCACGGATGGCGCGGTCGGCCAGGGAGGGGCCGCGGAAGACCCACACGTCGCCGGTGCGGGTGAGATCCACCGCGGCGTCGAGCGGAAGGTCGGGCACGGGGCGCTACGTTACGGATCGTGCGCCTCTGGAAGCTGCTGGGAGTGGCCGGGCTCGCAGGAGTCGCGGCCGGAAGTGTCGTGCTGGCCCGCAACGAACGCCAGCGGCGCGCCTATACGCCCGACGACGTCCGGGCCCGCCTGCACGAGCGCCTGGCCGCGATCGAGACGCCCGCACCGGCGGCCCCGGCCGAGCTGACCGCCGGGCGCACCCACCGCCTCGCCCGGCTGTTCCGCCGTCGCTGATCCGGACCGGCCGCCGGCGCGCGCCCGGGCCGGGAGGGGTACCGGGCCAGCACCCCACGGGTCGACACTGCTCGCACCCACGGGGGCCGACTCCGAGGAGGCGCCATGTCCGAGCACCCCAACGTCGCCCGCATGCGGGAGGGCTACGAGGCCTTCGGCAAGGGTGACCTCGACACGCTGCGGCAGCTCTGGACCGACGACGTCCGGTGGCACGAGAGCGGGCACACCGACCTGGCCGGCACGTACGAGGGGCCCGACGCCGTGTTCGCGTTCTTCGGCCGCCTCTTCGACCTCACCGAGGGCAGCCTCCGGGTGGAGCCGCGGGCGTTGCTGGCCGACGACCACTACGGCGCGACGCCGGTGACCGTGACGGCGCACCGCGGGGACCGGCACCTCGACGTCCTCAACGTGCACCTGGTCCGCTTCCAGGACGGCAAGGTCGCCGAGTTCTGGGACACCTCCACCGACGAGGACACGATGGACCGGTTCCTCGCCTGAGGACGGGACGTCAGCCGCCGGCGGGCGCCTCCGGCAGCACCACGATGCCGTCGCTGTCCGCGCAGAGCCACTCCCCCTCGCGGAAGGTGACGCCGGCGAAGACGACCGTGCGACCGACCTGACCGGAGTGCAGCCCGCGCTCGCTCTTGCGCGGGTAGGCGGCCAGGGCGCGGACGCCGATCGGCTGCGCCGCCAGCTCGTCGGCGTCCCGGATGCAGCCGTTGACGACGATCCCGGCCCAGCCGTTCGCCGCCGCCGAGACCGCCAGGTTGCCGCCGACGAGACCGCAACGGGTGGATCCCCCGCCGTCCACCACCAGCACGCGGCCGTCCCCCGGTCCCTCGACCGCCTGCTTGATCAGCGTGTTGTCCTCGAAGACCTTGACCGTGGTGAGGGGCCCGCTGAAGGACCGCCGGCCGCCGAAGGCCGTGAACACGGGGTCGCAGACCTGCGCCTCGGGGTGCGCGTCGCACAGGTCGGTGGTGGCGAAGGTCGTCACGGCTGCTCGCTCTCGTCGGTGGCGAAGGTTATAACCTATAGGGAGTCCATCCGAGGAGTGAAGTGTCCGAGCCGCCGTCGGGTCCCCCCGGTTTCTCCACCAAGAGCGATCTCGCCTACGACCGGGTGCGCGAGCTCATCGTGTCCGGCCGGCTGGCGCCCGGGGCGGTCCTCCCGCAGGCCTCGCTCGCGCAGACCATCGGCATCAGCACCACCCCCCTGCGCGAGGCCCTGCGCCGGCTGAAGCAGGAGGGCCTGGTCGAGCTGGACGCGCACCGCGACGCACGGGTGCGACCGCTCGACGCGGCCGAGGCCCGCGACCTGCTCGAGCTGCGCCGCAGTCTCGACCCGCTGGCCGCGGCGCTGGCGGCGCAGCGGCGCACGCAGGCCGATCTCGCCGACGTCCGCGCCGCCCTCGACGGCCTCGACGCCCTGAGCAGCAGTCCGTCGGCGGCCCAGCTGGCCAGCCATCACCGGTTCCACGCCGCGATCCACCGCGCCTCGCACAACGCCCTCCTGGCGCAGACCCTCGACGGGCTCTGGGTGAAGTCCGACCGGTACCGCCGGCACGGGCTCGAGACCGGTCGCAGCGAGGAGGAGCGCGACGCCCGCGCCACCGAGCACCGGCTGCTGTTCGAGGCGGTCCGCGACGGGGATGCCGAGGCCGCTGCCGAGCTGATGCGCCGGCACGTGGAGACGAGTCTCGGCGCCCGGTCGCTGGAGCGCCTGGGCTCCCCGGACGAGTCCCGGTGAGCGGACCGGGACGCAAGCTGCTCGCGGTGCTGCTGCTGCACTCCACCCTGACCCAGGTCATCACGTTCGTCCTGCGGCCGACGTCCGCCTACCGGGCCCTCGAGCTGGACGTGCCGGCCGCCTGGCTGGGCGCGCTCACGGCCTCGTTCGCGATCGTGCCCCTCGTCCTCGCCGTGCCGTCGGGCCAGGCCACCGACCGGTTCGGCGAGCGACGGGTGATGCTCGTGGGCGCGGTCCTGATGGCGCTGTCCGGGGCGGTCTTCTGGACCGAGCGGGGCGGCGCAGCGGGGCTGGTGCTGGGCAGCGTGGTGCTCGGCACCGGTCACCTGCTGTCGGTGGTCGGTCAGCAGGCCGCCGTCGCGAACACCGCCGGACCCGGCCGGTTCGACACCGCCTTCGGCTACTACACGTTCGCCGCGTCGCTGGGGCAGGCGGCCGGCCCGGCCCTCATCACCGTGCTCGGCGGGTCCGGCGCACTGCCGGACACCGCACCGATCTTCGCGGCCGCCACCGTGCTCGGCGTCGTCCTGCTGGCCTGCACCGCCTTCCTGCGGATGCCGGTCCGCGCGCGGCCGAGCGGCGACGCGGCGAACGGCGGCATGGGCACCCTGCTGCGCCTGCCGGGCCTCCTCCGCGCGCTCCTGATCAGCTGCGTCGTCCTGTCCGCGGTGGACATCACGCTCGTGTACCTGCCCGCCCTGGGCGCCGACCGGGGTCTGGCCGCGGGTGTGGTCGGGCTGCTGCTGACGCTGCGGGCGGTGGCCTCGATGACCTCCCGCCTCTTCCTCGGCCGCCTGGTCCGCTGGGTCGGCCGGCGCCGGCTGATGATCGTCAGCGTGGCGCTCTCGGCCGTCTCCATGGCCGCCGTCGCCGTCCCCTTGCCGACGGTCGCGCTGGCGGGCCTTGTCGTGCTCCTGGGTCTGGGCCTCGGCGTGGGGCAGCCGCTGACCATGTCCTGGCTCGCCGAGGTGGCCCCGCCGGGCCTGCGCGGCCGGGCAATGTCCCTCCGGCTCACCGGCAACCGGCTCGGCCAGGTGCTCATCCCCAGCGCCGTCGGCCTCGTCGCGGCCGGGGTGGGCGCGGCGGGCGTGCTCGCCGCCACGGCCGGGGCCCTCGCCGTGGTCGGGGTGGCCGCGAGGCGCCTGGCCGTGGACGGCGGCTCCGCGGCCTAGAGCGCTGCGGTGATCCGTTCCACCACGGCGGCGGTGAACTCGTCGGTCGACGCCCGGCCGCCGAGGTCGCGGGTGGACACTCCCCCGCGCACGGCCGCCCGGACGCCCGCCTCGACGCGGACCGCGGCGTCGGCCGCCCGCTCGTCGCCGTGCCGGGTGCCCAGCCAGTCGAGCAGCATCCCCGACGACAGGATCATCGCGATCGGAT
>DASQTE010000174.1:0-4031 GCA_035642035.1 Blastococcus sp. | reverse complement strand
CCGGTGTCCCGAAGCGGCCGATCACGGTGCCGCAGATCGCCGGTGAGACGACCATCATCAGCAGCGGGCAGCCGGCCGCGCCGAGCTCCTCCAGCACGATCGACAGCTCGACCATCCCGCCGCCGCCCCCGCCGTACTCCTCCGGCAGGTTGACGCCGAGCAAGCCGGCCTTGCCGGCCTCCGCCCACAGCGCGTCCGTCCGGCCGCCGGAGCGGGCCTGCTCGAAGAAGTAGGCCTGCCCGTAGCGGGAGCCGAGGTCGGCCACGGCCGCGCGCAGGGCGCGCAGCTCGTCGCCCTCGTCGAAGTGCAGGGTCACGCGTTCTCCTCGGGAGCGGGCAGGCGGTCCTCGCCGGGCGGACCGGCGAAGGCCTGGGCGAGGTCGAGCCAGCGGTCCGCGTCGGGACCGGTCGCCGTCAACGCCAGGTCGGCGCGGTGCCGGCGGCGGGTCACGCGCAGGCAGAAGTCGAGAGCCGGGCCGGTCACCCGCTGGGCGGCGTCCTCGGGCCCGAAGACCCACACGTCGCCGTCGGGGGCGGTCAGCTCGACGCGGAACGGCTCGGCGGGCGCGGGCAGCCCGTGCTGGGCGAAGGAGAAGTCGCGGGTGCGGACGCCGAGGTGGGCCACCGCCCGCAGCCGCGGGGAGACCGTCGGTGGCATGCGCAGGGCGTCGGTGACGTCGAGGCCGTGCGTCCAGGTCTCCATCAGCCGCGCGGTCGCCAGCGACGGGGCGCTCATCGGCGGGCCGAACCAGGGCACCTTCGTGCCCTCGGGCAGGGCGGCGAGCGCGCGGGCGAGGTCCGCCCGCCCGGCCCGCCAGCGCTCCACCAGCCGGGCCGGTCCGGCGGTGGCCCCGGCCGCGGCGGCGGCGTCGACGGCGCCGGCCAGCTCCGCGCCCCGACCGGAGACGGCGGCGGTGAAGGCGGCCGGGTCGGTGACGGCGAGCAGCGCCTGGTCGTCGGTCCAGGCCAGGTGGGCGATCTGCATCGCGACCGTCCAGCCCTCCGCCGGCGTGGGCGTCAGCCAGGCGGTGTCCTCGAGCTGGGCGACCACCGCGTCCAGGGCCGCCCCCTCGGCGGCCAGGTCGTCGAGCAGCGCGGCCAGCAGGCGGGCGCGGTCCGGCACGTCCCACCTCCGTCCGGACGCCGGCGACGGTGCCGACCGTACGGGCGGCCCGCTCCGCCTGGCCAGCGGCCCTCCCGGTCGGGCAGGCTCGGGCACCGTGCTCCTCGACGCCGCCCTGCTGTCCACCGGGATCGACGCCATCCCGGAAACCGCCCGCGACCTCGAGGCCCGCGGCTACGCCGGGGTCTGGGCCTCCGAGGTCGACCACGACCCGTTCCTGCCGCTGCTGTCGGCCGGCCAGGCGACCGAGCGGCTCCAGGTGGGCACCGCGATCGCCGTCGCCTTCGCGCGGTCGCCGATGACGCTGGCCACCACGGCGCACGACCTGCAGCGCTACACCCGGGGGCGGTTCGTGCTGGGCCTCGGCACCCAGATCAGGGCGCACGTCGAGCGCCGGTTCTCCATGCCGTGGAGCCCGCCGGTCGCCCGGATGCGGGAGTACGTCGCGGCCCTGCGGGCCATCTGGGCGTCCTGGCAGGACGGCACGCCGCTGCGCTTCCAGGGCGAGCACTACCGGCACACGCTGATGACGCCGATGTTCGCGCCCGACCCGCACCCGTGGGGACCGCCCCCGGTCTACCTCGCCGCCGTCGGGCCGGCCATGACCCGACTGGTCGGCGAGGTCGCCGACGGCCTGCTCGTCCACGGCTTCACCACCGAGCGCTACCTGCGGGAGCGGACCCTGCCGGCGCTGGAGGAGGGGCTGGCCGCCGCGGGCCGCACGCGCGACGAGGTCGCCGTCACCCTCCCCGGGCTGGTGGTCTCCGGCCGGACGGACGAGCAGCTCGCCGAGGCCACCGCGGCCGTCAAGGCGACCATCGCGTTCTACGGCAGCACCCCCGCCTACCGGGCCGTGCTGGAGCTGCACGGCTGGGAGTCCCTCGCCGACGAGCTGCACGCCCTGTCGGTGGGCCGCCGCGAGGACAAGTGGACCGCGATGCGCGACCTGGTCGACGACGAGGTGCTCAGCACCTTCGCCGTGGTCGCGGGGCCGGACGACGTGGCCGCGGAGGTGCGGCGCCGGTTCGAAGGGGTGGTCGACCGGTTCAGCGTCTACGCGTCCTATCCGGCACCGCTGGACCGGTGGGACCCGCTGGTCCGGGCCTTCCGCTGACCCCTGTGCGGCCGGGGGGCCGACGTCCGCCACAGTGTGTCGTCCGTCGTCCCCGCCAAGGAGTCCTGGCTGCCCGTGGCCCGCGCCCGCACTGCCCTCGTCCCGCTCGTCGCCTGCCTGCTGCTGCAGGCGTGCGGTGGCGACGACGATCCCGGCAGCAGCGCCGTCGTGGCCACCGGCAACCCGGACACCTGCACCGGTGAGGTCGTCGACGTCGTCGTCTCGGTGGGCCAGTGGGGCGACGTCGTCCGGGAGGTCGGCGGGGACTGCGCGAACGTGACGACGATCGTCGCGGAGCCCCGCGGGTCCGAGCCCGGGAAGACCGACCTGGCCGCCTTCTCCGACGCCGACCTCGTCGTCGTCAACGGTGCGGGCTACGACTCCTGGGCCGAGGACGCCGCCGCGGCGCAGCACCCCGCGCCGCCGGCGCTGAGCGTGGCCGGGCTGGTCGACGCCGAGGACGGCGACCCGCACCTCTGGTACGAGCCCCAGGTGGTGCACGCCGTGGCGCCGGCGCTGGCCGACGAGCTCGCCGAGCTCTCGCCCGACGCGGTCGACGTCTTCGAGGCGAACGCGGCGACCTGGCAGGCCGGGCTGCGGCCGTACCTGGACGCCGTCCAGGCGCTGGGCGCCACCGTCAGCGGCCGCACCTACGCGGCCACCGGGACGACGTTCGACCGGATGGCCGCGAGCCTGGGCCTGGACGACGTGACGCCGGAGGGCTACCGCCGCGGCGGGAACGAGCCGGCGCCGGACGACCTGGCCGCGTTCGAGGCCGCGCTGACCGACGGCTCGGTCGACGTGCTCGTCCACGAGACGGCCGACGGGGGCGTGCCCGAGCAACTGGCGGACGCGGCCGAGGCCGCCGGGGTGCCCGTGCTCGAGGTGACGGAGTCCCCGGGCGACGAGCCCTTCCTCGCGTGGCAGCTCGCCCAGCTGTCGGCGCTGTCGGACGTCCTCGCCGAGTCGTCCTGACGGCGGCCGCTGACCTGCGCTCCCGTGATCGATCTCTCAGCCCCAGCGGGGTAGATCACGCTCCCGGGGCGTTTCCTCTCGCGCCGCGCGAGGGCACGCTGGCACACATGGAGCACACCCAGCGCGACGTACGAGTGTCCGACGACTCCACCGAGGCCCAGACCGAGGAGTCCCGCAGCCCCGAGCCCGCCGCCGTGACGGTCGCGCGCATGCTGGCCAACCCGCGCCGCATCCGCCGCAACTGAACGAGGACGAGGGGGTCCTCACGCTGAGTGGCCACAGGTGCCACAGCACCCCCCGCCGCCTCGCCGAACTCGTTCACCCCTCGTCACCCAGAGCTACATTCCCGGCGTGCCGCGAACTGCTCCGTCACGTAGGTGGTGCACGATCGCTGCGTGACCGCCGCCCTGCACCTCGCTGCCGACCCCGGAACTGCCGCAGACGCCGGGGCCCCGGTCCGCCGCAGCCGCGCCGAGCGCCAGGCCATCGTCCTGGACACCGCCGAACGGCTCTTCGCCGGCCGTAGCTCGCGCAGCGTCGGCATGGACGAGCTGGTCCGCGAGACCGGCCTGGGCAAGATGACGGTCTACCGGCTCTTCAAGAGCAAGGACGACCTCGTCGGGGCCTACCTCTCCCGCAAGGCCGCCACCGTGCTGGCCTTCATCGACGCCGAACTGGTCCGGCTGGAGGGCGACCCCCGCGCGGCCCTGCTCTCGGTCGTCGACGCCGTCGAGCGCGACGTGACGCGCACCGGCTTCCGCGGCTGCCCGTTCACCAACGTCAGCAGCGAGTACGACGACCCGCAGCACCCGGCCCGTTC
>DASQTE010000173.1:0-8556 GCA_035642035.1 Blastococcus sp. | reverse complement strand
GAGCTCATGCCCGAGCCGATGCGGCCCATGCCCATGCCTGCTCCCCGCATCGACCCGACCGCGGCCTACCACCACGACTTCGCCACCGACGAGACCGGCGAGTTCGTGCTGCGCCGCGACCTCATGGACGACCTGGCGGACCCCGACGAGGAGTAGTCCCGTTCGGGTGGCGTGAGCGAGCACACAGGGCGCCCGACCTGCGCAGACGCCACCATGCACGGATGCGCATCGACGTCGCCGCCACCCTCATGATGACCTCACCGGAGCCGGCGACCGCCCTGCTGCAGATCGCCGTCGCCGACCCGGGAACCGAGCAGCTCACCGTGCTCTCCGGCGGCTCCCCCGTCGAGCCCGAGGAGTTAGAGGTGAACGGCGCCCGCGTGCACCGGCTGCGCCTGCTCGGGGGCGACACGACGGTCACGTACTCGGCGTCGGTCGAGGACGGCGGGGCGCCGCGCAAGGTGACCCCGGCGGAGTGGGCCGAGGCGGTGCGCCCCAGCCGCTACTGCCCGTCCGACCAGCTCGACGGCTTCGTCGGCGCCGAGTTCGACCGCACCCTCCCCGCGGCGGAACTCGTCCCGGCGGTCGCGGCCTGGGTGAACCGCCGGCTGGTCTACACGTCGGGTGCCAGCCGGCCGGTCGACACCGCGATCGACACGCTGCTCGCCGGCCAGGGCGTCTGCCGCGACTACGCGCACCTGACCATCACGCTGCTGCGGGCGCTGGAGATCCCGGCCCGGCTGGTCGCGGTCTACGCGCCCGGCCTCTCGCCGATGGACTTCCACGCCGTGGTCGAGGCCGACGTCGACGGCGTCTGGTCGGTGGTCGATTCGACCCGGCTGGCACCGACCCGCTCGCTGGTGCGGATCTGCTCGGGCCGGGACGCGGCCGACACGGCCTTCCTGTCGCTGTTCGGCGGGGTCGCGCAGTTCCGGTCGATGACGGTCACCGCGACGACGGACGGGCCCCTCCCGGCGCCGGACGACGCTCCGTTCCCCCTGCACTGACCTGCTCCTTGAGCGCCCGGATGCTGCGCCAGGCGACCTCCGGGCGTGGCAGCGAGCGCTTCGCGAGGTAGGCGTCGGCTGTCCTGCGGAGCTCCCGCAGCTGACGGAGGACCGCGAGCGGGCTGGTGCTCCCGCCACCGACAATCCGGTCAGGCCGGAAGACCCACCCGTCAGCGGCCATCAGCTCGCCGGTGACGACGACGCTGCGCAGCGACCACAGCTGCTCGTCGTGCCCGTGCGCCAGGAGGCTGGCCGGGCCCTCCCGCAGCTGCCCGTCCGGCGGGACGTCGAGCCGCAGCCGGCCCGCTGCGCCCGGCCCCGTGACGCGCACGCGGCGCAGGCTCGGCGTCCCGTCGTCGGTACGGGTGGCGAGGACGGCGCTGGCATACGTGGCGAGCTCCGCGAGAGAACGTCCGGGGACGCCGTCCGGAGCGCCGGTGACCGTGGCCGGGCCCGCCGGCAGCGGCGGCCACGTCGTCCACGCGGTGGGCGTGACCGTGATGTGCAGCCGCATAGAGTACCAGTCGAAGAACCGCCGGGTGAGCACGTTCCGCGAGTACATCGCGTTGAACGGCTGGCGCTCGTGCAGCCGCCGCCAGTACTCCGCGTCGCCGGAGACGTCGGTGACGATCTCGTCCGGGCAGCCGGCACGCCCCTGGACGAGGACCTGCGGGGCGCCGTCGAGGCCGCTCCCGGTGGGTTCGCTGAACAGCAGGGCGACGCGGTCGTCGCGGCGGATGTTGTAGGCCTTCTGCGGCAGCGCGATCGACGTGGTGATCAGGAAGGTGCCGTCCGGGCGGTGCAGCGCGGCGGTCGGCCAGGCGATGGGGACACCGGACCGCGTCAGGGTGGCGAACTCGCACGTCCGGTACCTGTCGACGACCTCCCGCACCTGCGGGTCGGTCGGCGGGTTCGCGCTGGTCACGGGCGGATCCTCCACTCGGGGACGGGTCGCGTCAGCCTGGCAGGGCCGGCCCGCCCGCGTAAGGCGTCCCGCCGCCTCAGCCGGGCTCGGCGAGCCGCTGGCGCAGGTGCTCCGGCAGCAGCTCCACGAGTTCCTGCGGCTTGAGCGGCAGGTCGAGCAGCGAGAGCTTGACCCGGCTGCGGTCGGCCGACCGGGAGCCGTCGATCCGCACCAGCCGGCCCGCGTCCGGTCGCCAGACGACCTCCAGCACCTCCTCCATCTCCAGGCGTCCGGTCAGCACCCCGTCGAGCTCGACCGCCGGCCGGCCCGCGGTCAGCTCCAGCCGCAGGGGCTCGCCGGGCCCGAGGAGGACGCCGCGGGTGATGCCGCTCAGGGGCGCCGCCGGTGTCACGAGGATGCCCTCGATGCCGGGGCTGACGACCGGTCCGCCGGCGGCGTAGTTGTAGGCCGTCGACCCCATCGGCGTCGCGAGGATCAGGGAGTCGCAGCGGTAGTGGCCGTAGCGTCGTCCGGCCACCGACAGCACCGCCTCCACGAGTCCCTCTCCCGGGACCCGCGCGAGGACGGCGTCGTTGAACGCCAGCAGCTCGCCGCCCGCGTGGCGCACGACCAGGCAGCCCCGGCTCTCCACCGTGAAGCGGCCCTCGGTCGTGGCCGCCAGCGCCTCGTCGAGACCGGCCCCCTCGACCTCGGCGAGGAAACCGAGGTTGCCGAAGTTGACACCCAGCACCGGCACCGGCCGCCCGGCCACCAGCCGCATCGCACCCAGCAGCGTGCCGTCGCCGCCGAGGGCGATGATCCCGTCGCAGCTGCTCGCCAGCTCCTCGACGCTGACCGGCGTCACCGACGTGGTCCCCAGCCGCGTCACGTCGTCGGCCGAGGCGGCGAGCTCCACGTGGTGCGAGGACATCCAGGCCGCCACCTGGCCGACCGCCGGGGAGCAGTCCCGCCGCGGGTGCAGGACGAGCCCGACCCGCTCCATGCGGCGCACGTCAGCCCCGGTACTTCTCGAGCAGCCGCAGCCAGATCTCGCTGACCGTCGGGTAGGCGGGCACCGCGTGCCAGAGCCGCCGGATCGGCACCTCGCCGACGACGGCGATGGTGGCGGCCTGCAGCAGCTCGGCGACGGCCGGCCCGACGAACGTGACGCCCAGCAGCACCTCGCGGTCGGTGTCGACGACCGCGATCGCCGTCCCGTCGTACCCGTCGGCGAACAGGCGGGATCCGGCCACCGCCAGCGGGATCTCCACGACCCGGTGCGGGATGCCGGCCTCCTCCGCCTCGGCGGCGGTGCGTCCCACGCTGGCGACCTGCGGGATGGTGAACACGACCGACGGCGTCGCGTACTCGTCGGCGGTGGCCACGAACGGCGACCAGTCCGACGTGTCGACGTCCCGCCCCTCGGCGCGGGCGACGATCGCCGTGCCTGCCTGGCGCGCCTGGTACTTCCCCATGTGCGTGAGCTGCCGACGGCCGTTGACGTCCCCGACCCCGTAGAGCCACGGGACGCCGTCGACCTGCATCGTCGCGTCGACGTCGAGGTAGGCCCCCGGCTCCAGCCCGACCGTGTCGAGCCCCAGGTCCCGGGTGCGGGCCGCCCGGCCGACGGCCACCAGCACCTCGTCGCCCCGGGCCTCCCCGTCGCTGCACGCCAGCACCACGTCGCCGTCCTCCCGGCGCGCGGACCCCACGTCCGTGCCGAGCCGGACGTCGACGCCCCGCTCCCGCAGCGCCTTCTCCACCGCCTCGCCCGCGGCCGGTTCCACGTTGGGCAGCAGCCGGTCGTCGCGCTGGATGAGCGTGACCTGCGAGCCCAGCGCCTGCCAGGCGGTCGCCATCTCGCAGCCGACGTAGCCACCGCCGAGGACCAGCAGCCGGCCGGGCGCCTCCTTCGCGCTCGTCGCCTCGCGGGGCGACCACGCCCCCACGCCGGCCAGCCCGTCGATCGGCGGCATGGCCGACATCGACCCGGTGCACACCGCGACGGCGTGCCGGGCGGTCAGGCGGGTCCCGGTGCCGTCGGCCGCGGTGACCACGACCGTGCGCTCACCGGCCAGCCGCCCGGTGCCGCGGACCAGGTCGATGCCGGCGCCGTGGACCCACTCCACCTGGCCGGCGTCGTCCCAGTGCGAGGTGAAGGAGTCGCGCCGGGCCAGGGTCGCGGCGACGTCCTGCTCGCCGGTCACCGCCTGCTTCGCGCCGTCGACGTCGCGGGCCTCCGTGAGCACCTCCGTCCCGCGCAGCAGCGCCTTGCTGGGCATGCAGGCCCAGTAGGAGCACTCCCCGCCGACCAGCTCCTCCTCGACGAGGACGGCGGTCAGCCCGCCCCGCACGGCGATGTCGGCGACGTTCTCCCCGGTCGACCCGGCCCCGATCACGATGACGTCGTACGTCTGCTCCGCTGCGCTGCTCACCGACCCATCCTGTCGGTTGTGGTCGACTGGCCGCCATGCCCGTCGACCCAGCACAGCTCGCGGCCGCCATGGGCCAGTTCGCCGCCGGCGTCTGCCTGCTGACCGTCCGCGACGGCATCGACGACGTGGGGACGACGGTCAGCTCGGTGATGAGCGTGTCGGCCGATCCCCCGCTGGTCGCCGTCGGGCTGAGCGCGGCCGGCTACCCGGCGGAGGTGCTCGAGGAGGTCGGCTCCTGCGCGCTCACCGTCCTGGCCGCCCAGCACGCGATCGTCGCGTCCCGGTTCTCCTCGGCGGGGCGCCCGAGCGCCCGCCACCTGCTGGAGGCGGTCCCGTGGTCCCGGGCGGCCGGCAGCGGCGCGATCACCCTGGACGACGGCCTCGCCGCGCTGGACTGCCGTGTGGCGCGGCTGGTCGAGGCGGGCGACCACGTCCTGGCCCTGCTCGCCGTCGAGGACGCCCCGGTGCTGACCCCGGACGCTCCCCCGCTGCTGCGGCTGAGAGGCCGCTACGTCGACGAGTCCGGCCGGCCCGCCGCCCGGCCGTGAGCGCCGAGCGGAGAAAGTCGCCGACCGCTGTCACATCCGGCGTCCCGGCGGTGCTTCCCTGGTGTGGAACTCGTACGGCCTCCGGCCACCGCCGCGCTCCCGCTGTGGGGTGGCGCGCCCCGGCCCCGGACTGAGCGGGGCGCGGGCATGTCACGCGGACGGGTCGACGTCCGGACGGACCTCGAGCAGGTCTTCCGCGGCCACTACGCCCGGGTGGTCGCCGTCGCCGCCCGGGTCCTCGGCTCCCGCGACCAGGCCGAGGACGTCGCCCAGGAGGTCTTCCTCTCCTTCGGCCGCTCCTCGGTGCCGGCCGACGAGGCCGGCGGCTGGCTGACCGTCGCCGCCACCCACACCGCCCTGAACCTGCTGCGCTCGGGCCGCCGCCGCAGCTCCCGCGAGGAGATCGCCGGCGACGGCCCGGCCGTCGCCCCCGATGTCGCCGACCTCGTGATCACCCGCGAGGAACGCAGCTCCGTCCGTGCCGCACTGGCCCGCCTGCCGCACAAGCAGGCGGCCGCGCTGGTCCTCCGGCACAGCGGCCTCAGCTACGCCGAGGTCGCCGCCGCGCTCGACATGTCCCCCGGGAGCGTGGGCACCACCGTGCGCCGCGCCGAATCCCATCTGCTCGAGGAGCTGAACCGCCATGCGTCACCCGAGTGAGGGCGTGCTGCGCCGCCTGGTCGACGAGCCCGCCGGCGTGACCGACGACGACCGCGCCCACGTCGCGTCCTGCCCGACCTGCCTGCGGGCGCTGGAGAGCGCCCGCGCCGACGCGCAGCTGGTGGGCTCCGCGCTCACCGCCTCCGGTGCGGCCGACGTCGACACCGACGCCGCGTGGGCGCGGTTCTCGGCGACGCCTGCACCGGCCGCCGCGCCGTTCCGCCCGGCTGCCGCCCCGCGCCGGGGGTGGCGCACCACGGTGCGCCGGCCGGCGGTCGCCGCGCTGAGCGCGGTGGTCCTGCTGACCGGCGCCGGCGTGGCGGCGGCCAACGACTGGCTGCCGATCTTCGAGACGGAGCGCGTCGAACCGGTCGAGATCACGGCCGGCGACCTCGTCCAGGTGCCCGACCTCTCCGCCTACGGGGACCTGCAGATCACCGAGGAGCCCGACCCCGAGCAGGTGGCCGACGCCGCCACCGCCCGGGAGCTGACCGGCCTGGAGGTCCCGGAGGTCACCGACCTGCCCGGCGGCGTGACGGGCGACCCCACCTACCAGGCCGCGGGCGTGGTCAGCGCCACCTTCACCTTCTCGGCCGACAAGGCGGCCCAGGCTGCCGCGGCCGAGGGCGAGGACCTGCCGCCCGTTCCCGCCGGGCTCGACGGCAGCTCGCTGCGGCTGGAGGCCGGTCCCGGCGTCGCGGCGATGTGGGCGCAGCCGACCGGTGTGCCGACGCTCGTCGTCGCCCGCGTCGGCGCGCCGACGGTGGACGCGTCGGGCGGCGTGGAGTTCGAGACGGTGCAGGACTACCTGCTCTCCCTCCCCGGCCTGCCCCCGGAGCTGGCGACGCAGATCGAGAACCTGTCGCAGGAGGACGGGACGCTGCCCCTGCCGGTGCCGGCCGAACTGGTGACCACCTCCGAGGCGGACGTGAACGGCGAGGACGCCACGGTGCTGACCTCCCGCAACGGGCTCTTCGCCGGGGTCGTCTGGGTCGAGGACGGCGTGATGACGGGGGTCGCCGGGTCGCTGAGTGCCGACGAGCTGCTGTCGGTCGCCCGCGGGCTCCGCTGACGCCGCTACCGTCCGCGGCGTGACCTCCGACACGACCACCGCAGCGGCGGCGGCAGAGCTCGCCGCTCTGCCGCCGTCGCCGGCGGTGTGGTGCTCCGGGCTGCGCAAGCGGTACGGGCGCCGCACCGCCGTCGACGACGTCTCCTTCTCCGTCGCCCGGGGTGAGGTGCTCGGCCTGCTCGGCCCGAACGGTGCCGGGAAGACCAGCGTCATCAAGATGCTGCTGGGCCTCGTCCGGCCCGACGCCGGCGAGGTGCTGCTGCTCGGCCGCCGGTCGACCGATCCGCGCTCCCGCGCCGCCGTCGGCTACCTGCCCGAGCTGTTCCGCTACCAGCCGTGGCTCACGCCGACGGAGGTGCTCGACCTGCACGTGAAGCTGGCCAAGGTCGACGTGCCCGGCGACGAGCGGCGGGAGTGCCTGGCGCTCGTCGGCCTCGCCGACCGGGTCGGCGACCGGGTCGGCGGGTTCTCGAAGGGGATGCAGCAGCGCCTCGGTCTCGCCGTCGCTCTCGTGGCGCGGCCGGAGCTGGTCGTCCTCGACGAGCCCACCAGCGCGCTCGACCCGATCGGCCGGGTCGACGTCCGCGACCTGGTGCTCGCGCTGAAGGCCCGGGGCGTGGCCGTGCTGCTCAACTCGCACCTCATCGGCGAGGTGGAGCGGGTGTGCGACCGCGTGGTCATCCTGGACGAGGGACGGGTGGCCGCGTCCGGCACGCTGGCCGAGCTGCTCGGGCAGCGGGAGGTGCGCCTGCGGCTGGACGGGGTGGACGGCGGTGCGGAGGACCGCCTGCGGGCGGCCGGCTCCCTGAGCCGCAGCGGCGACTGGTTCACCGTCCAGCTCACGTCGGACGACGACGGCGTCACCGTGCCCGAGCTCGTGCGAGACCTCGTCGGCCGAGGCGTGCGCGTGCACGCCGTCGAGCCGGTGCGGATCAGCCTCGAGGAGCGGCTGCTCGGCATCCTGCGGCACGACGAGCCCGAGGCGGCGACCCGGTGACGGCCCTGACGATCGCCGGGCTGACCCTCCGCGAGGCCATGCGGCGCCGCGTCGTCTGGGCGCTGCTGGGGCTGACCGTGGTGCTGCTGGCGCTGAGCGGCTGGGGCTTCTCCAAGCTGGTCGGCCTGGACACCGAGCTGGGCACCATGACCAGCGGCGAGGCCCGCCTGGTGGCCTCGCTGCTGCTCAACCTGATCATGTTCGGGCTGAGCCTGATCGCCGCGATCGGCACGGCGTTCCTCGCGGGGCCGACGCTGGCCGGCGAGGTGGAATCGGGGCAGGCGCTGGCCATCCTCGCCCGGCCGGTCCGGCGCTCGGCCGTCCTGCTCGGCAAGTGGCTCGGCCTGATCGCGTTCGGCGGCGGCTACGTGGTCCTCGCCGGCCTCGCCGAGATCCTCGTCGTCCGGGTGGCGGTCGGGTACTGGCCGCCGTCGCCGGCCGCCGGGCTCGCGCTGCTCGCTGCCCAGACCGTGGTGCTGCTGACCCTGGCGCTGCTGCTGTCGAGCGTCGTCTCGCCGATGGCGTCGGGGATCATCGCGGTCGGGCTCTTCGGGGCGACCTGGGTGGCGGGCGTCGTCGGCGGCATCGGCGGGGCCCTGGGCAACGAGGGCGTCGAGCGCGTGGGCACCGTCTCGCGGATCATCCTGCCGACCGACGGGCTGTGGCGCGGCGCCATGAACGCCTTCCAGGACCCGATCGCGCTCGTCCAGATGGGCCCGGGCGAGGGCGGATTCCCCTTCCTGAGCGAGGCGCCGCTGGCGCCCGCCTACCTCGCGTGGGCCGCGCTGTGGATCGCCGTGATCTGGGGACTGACCGCGATCTCGTTCCAGCGCCGCGACGTGTAGGTCGTCCGGCCCCCGTCGACTAGCGTCCCGGGTGATGAGTTCACTTTCCGGACCTCCCACCGAGTCCGCCCTCCGCCGCGTGCTGGTG
>DASQTE010000172.1:0-3195 GCA_035642035.1 Blastococcus sp. | reverse complement strand
CGCGGCCGACCCGCCACTGGTCGGCGTTGGTGCTGCGCACCTGCAGCCGCAGGAAGACGCCCTCGGAGGTGATCTGCTCGACGCCCAGTGACTCCGGCTCGGCGAGCAGCACCGCCGCCCACTCGTCGTCGGCGTACATGTAGTCGGCGACCTCCTGCATCACCGTACGGGCGCGCTCGAGGTCGGTGTCGTGCGCGACCGGCATGTCGATGACCACCTGCGCGAAGCCCTGGCTCTTGTTGCCCACGCGCAGGATCTCGCCGTTGCGGACGTACCAGACGACCCCGTTGACGTCGCGGAGCCGGGTGATCCGCAGCCCCACCGCCTCGACGGTGCCGCTCGCCTCGCCCAGGTCGACGACGTCACCGACTCCGTACTGGTCCTCGAGGATGATCCCGATCCCGGCGATGAAGTCCTTGATCAGGTTCTGCGCGCCGAACCCGAGCGCGACGCCGACGACGCCGGCGCTGGCCACGATCGGCGCGAGATTGATGCCCAGCTCGCCCAGCACCAGGACGACGGCGATGCCCATGATCACGATCGAGGCGAAGCTGCGGAGCACCGAGCCGATCGCCTCGGCCCGCTGGGTGCGGCGCTCGGTGATCTGAGCGTCCGGGTCGTGCGGCGCCACGCGGTTGCGCAGGGGTCGCAGGATCGTCGGCATCGCGCCGGTGGCCGTGCGGTCGGTGAGCCGCAGGATGGCCCGGTGGGCGAGCGCCCGCGCGATCACCGCCACCACGACGACGAGCAGGATCCGGGCCGGGGTCGCGACGAGGACGCGCGCGTTCTCCGCCAGCCAGTCCATGCCGAACCAGTCGTAGAGCTTCTGGCAGAGCCAGTAGTCCGCGCAGTCGGGCATCGCCGAGGACCCGTCGTCCGCGGCGAGCACACTTAGTGATCGGGTCATCACCCGAAATACTCCCAGGTGAACGGCTCCGTGTCAGTGAGGTGGATGTCTCGACCTACCGCCGCGCCAGGCCGGTGTGCTCGGCGAGGAAGGCGAGCTGGTCCGCCGCCAGGCCCACGGTGCGGCTCACCGCCCGCGCCCCGTGGCCCACGGAGGTCTCCCGCCGCAGCACGACCGGTGCGTCCGACGTCGTCGCGTGCTGCAGGGCGGCGGCCAGCTTGCGGCCGTGCAGCGGGTGAACCCGGGTGTCGGACTCGAACGTGGTGAGCAGGACCGCCGGGTACGCCGTCCCTTCCTTGACCGCGTGGTACGGCGAGTAGCCGAGCAGCCAGCCCAGCTCCGTGGGGTCCTCGGCGCTGCCGTACTCGTCGTTCCAGGTCCGGCCCAGCCCGAACAGCTCGTACCGCACCATGTCCAGCAGCGGGGCGCTGCAGACGACGGCCGCGGCGAGCTCCGGCCGCTGGGTGAGCGTGGCCCCGACCAGCAGGCCGCCGTTCGACCCGCCGAAGATCCCGAGTTGCCGGTGCGTCGTCCAGCCCTCGGCGACCAGGTGCTCGGCGGCGGCCGCGAAGTCGTCGAAGACGTTCTGCTTGCGCTCGCGCATCCCCGCCCGGTGCCACTCCTCGCCGTGCTCGGAGCCGCCCCGCAGGTTCGCGACCGCCCAGACCCCGCCCGCCGCCACCCAGGACAGCGCCTGCGCGCTGTAGGCGGGCGTCACCGAGACGTTGAAGCCGCCGTAGCCGTAGAGGACGGTCGCCCGAGGCGTGTCGGGGGCACCGGCCTGGGAGAGGACGAACAGGTGCACGGGCGTGCCGTCGGCCGAGGTCGCGTGCGTCTCGACGACGGTCAGCTCCGGCACCTCGCCGGCGACGGCAGCCTGCTCCCAGCTCCCGAGCGTCGTCGGAGAGCCGGCGTCCCAGCGCAGCACCGACGGCGGCGTCGCGTAGTCGGTGTAGCCGACCCATGCCGCGCTCCCGCCCTCCGGCGGGGCGCTGACGCCGGAGATGCTGCCGGCGCCCAGGCCTTGCACGTCCGCCAGCCGGCCGGAGCCGTCCGCGGCCCACACCGAGAGCCGGTCGGTCGCGTCGACGGCGTGGACGGCGAGCACCTGCAACGAGCCGTCCGCGGCGTCGACGAGCGCCACGTCGGAGAGGACGGCGTCGGCCTGCTGCGGGACGACGTCCTGCCACCCCTCGGGCGCCCAGGTGGCCGGGTCCGCCGGGTCGGCGACGGCGAGCCGCCAGCGCGGGGTGTCGCGGTCGGACATGAGCCACAGGCGCCCGTCGCGGGCGACCCACGCGGCGGTCTGCGCGTCGACGCCGACCTGGAACTCGCGGAGCTCGCCGTCCCCGTCCAGGTCGGCGAGCCAGACGTCGTCGCGAGGGGCGGTGCCGGCCGCTCCGGAGACGACGAGCCAGCGGCCGTCGCGGCTGGTGTGGACGCCGAAGTAGGTGGTCGGGTCGCTGCCCTCGCCGTGCACCAGCCGATCGGTGTCGGCGGCGGCGCCGACCCGGTGGCGCCACACCCGGCGGTGGAACTGCTCCTCGCCGGCCGGTACCTGGTCCGGGGCGAGGCGGCGCACGTAGAACAGCTCGTCTCCGCCGGGCAGCCAGGCGACGGGGGAGTAGCGGCAGCGGTCGATCGGGCCGTCGAGCACCTCACCGGTGGCCACGTCGAGGACGTAGAGCTTCGACTCCTCGTCGCCGCCGGTGGACAACTGGTAGGCCAGCCGGTCGCCCTCCCACGAGGGGGACCAGGCGTCCAGCGTCGTCGTCCCCGCCGGGTCCAGCGCGGTCGGGTCGACCAGCACCCGCAGCGTGCCGTCGGCCTCGCGCACCCGCAGGACGGCGTGCTCCTGACCGGGGTCGCGGCGGGTGGAGAACGCCCGTCCGCCTCGCCAGACCGGCACCCCGACGGTGCCGGACTGCACGAGCTGCTCCAGGCGCGCGGTGAACGCCGGCCGCATCGGCAGCGCCGAGAGCACCTCGCCGGCAAGAGCGTCCTGGGCCTCGCTCCACGCCACGGTGCGCGGGTCGGCGTCGTCCTCGAGCCAGCGGTAGGGGTCGGCGACGCGGTGTCCGTGCAGTTCGTCGACGAGGTCGAGCCGGGGGGCCTCGGGGTAGCGCATCGGCTCACGGTAGTTGCCGCACCGGACGGTCCCGGAGCCCCGGCAGCACGTCCGGGGCGTTTCCGGGTCAGAATGGGGCAGCCCGCGGGTCTCGGAGCCACCGGCGGTCCGGGGCGACCGGAGGTGTTCCGTGCCGCGTGCCACGTCCGGGTCGACGACG
>DASQTE010000171.1:0-2388 GCA_035642035.1 Blastococcus sp. | reverse complement strand
GTCCATGAGCTCCTCGGCGTAGGGCAGCTCGGCGAGCGTGCGGCTGGACACCGCCACCCGGAGGAGGTCCAGTCGCCCGAGCTCGCGGGCGTGCCGGATCATCGCGACGAACGGCACGACGCCGTAGCCGCCGCCCACCAGCAGCGCAGGTGTCTCGCCGTCCCAGACGAACCAGCCGCCGATCGGGCCGCGGACCTCGAGCTCGTCCCCCGGCTCGACGACGTCGGCGAGGTAGGTGGACACCTCGCCGTCGTCCAGCCGCTCGATGAACAGCTCGACCAGCGGGTCGCTCGGCGCCGACGCGATCGAGTAGGACCGCTGCGCGGTGTAGCCGTCCTCCGCGGTCAGCCGGACCACGTAGTGCTGCCCGGCCATGTGGTCGATGCGGTCGAGGACGTCGAGCCGCAGCTCGACCGAGCGCTGCAGGGGACGGCGCACGCGCGAGACGGTCGCCGTCCGCCAGCCGCCGCGGGGCGCGTCGGGGCGGCCGGCCCCCAGGCCCTCAGTCACCCTGGTACCGCTGCTGCCGCCAGGGGTCGCCGAGGTCGTGGTAGCCGTTCTGCTCCCAGAACCCCGGCTGGTCGCGCGCCATGAGCGACAGCTTGCTCACCCACTTGGCGCTCTTCCAGAAGTAGAGGTGCGGGACCAGCAGCCGGACGGGACCACCGTGCTCGACGGGCAGCGGCTTCCCGTCGAACTCCCAGACCACCCACGCCTGGCCGCCGGTGACGTGCTCGAGCGGCAGGTTGGTCGTGTAGCCGGTCTTCGACGTCGCCATGACGAAGTGCGCCTCGGCGGTCGGCCGGGCGGCCTCCAGGAGGGTGTCGACGCTGACCCCCGCGAAGTGGGTGTCGAACTTCGACCAGGTCGTGACGCAGTGGATGTCACCGCGGTACTCCGACGGCGGCAGCCGGTGCGCCTCGTCCCACGTCCAGGTGGTCGGGTTCTCGACCATGCCGTCGACGGTGATGCTCCACGTCTCCGGGGCGATCCGCGGCGTGGGCTCGGCCGTCAGCACCGGCCAGTCGCGGCCGACGTCGTACTGACCGGGGGGCAGCCGCGGGTCGCGCGCACGGCGGCCGAGAAATCCTCTGGTGGCACCGGGCATGTCGGTCACTCCCCCACTGCAGTCGTCTGGCGTGCCATCACTCCGGCAGCCCTCTCCACGGCCGCCACCGTGTCGATCACCTCGAGCTCGCCGGTCCGCCACGAGCTCACCGAGAACCGGATCACGGTGCGACCGTGCCAGATGCTGGCCGAAGGCATCACCGTGCCCTCCGCGAGCAGCCGCCGGAACACCTCGCGCGTCCGCTCGTCGGACCCGAAGGCGACGGTCACCTGCGTGTAGACGACGTCGTTGAGCACGACGGCCCCGGGGATCCGGGCGATGCCGGTCGCGATCCCGCGCGCCGCTGCCACCAGACCCTCGACGAGGTCCCGCACCCCGTCGGCGCCGAGGGAGGCGAGCGCCGCCCAGATCGGGACACCGCGTGCCCGGCGGGACATCTCCGGGACCACCTCCAGCGGGTCGACCGTCGACGCCTGCAGCAGGTAGCTGGCGTGCAGTCCCATGGCCCGGTGCACGGCGCCCGCGTCGGCCACGATCGCGATCCCGCCGTCGTAGGGCGTGTTCAGCGTCTTGTGCGCGTCCGTCGCCCAGGAATCGGCGCCGGCCATGCCGTCGGTCAGCGCAGCGAGAGCCGGCGAGACCGCCGCCCACAGCCCGAAGGCGCCGTCGACGTGCACCCAGGCCCCCGCGGCGTGCGCGATCTCCACCGCGGCCCTCATCGGGTCGAAGGCGCCCGAGTGGATGTTGCCCGCCTGCAGGCAGACGACGGCGGGTCCCGCGGTCCCCTCCAGCCGGCGGCGCAGGTCCTCCGGGTCGAGCCGCCCCTCCCCGTCGACGGCCACCCGCTCCGGAGCCCCGAGGCCCAGGTAGCGCAGCGCCAGGTCGACCGACCCGTGCCCCTCCGCACCCACGAGCACCCGCACCCGGGGGCTCCCGGAGAGCCCGTCGACCGTGACGTCCCAGCCGGTCCGCCGGAGCACGTGGTCCCGGGCGGCGGCGAGGCAGGTGACGTTGGCCATCGTGGCCCCGGTCGTGAAGCCCACCGCCGCATCGGCCGGCAGCGCGAGCAGCTGCAGCAGCCACCCCGCGGCCACCTCCTCGACGCCGACGACGCCGGGGGTGGCGTCGCGCATGCCCGCGTTCTGGTCCCAGGCGGAGACGAGCCAGTCGGCGGCCAGGGCCGTCGGCAGCGAGGACCCCATGACCCAGCCGAAGAACCGGCCGGACGCGTTGGCCATCAGGGCCGGCTCGACGGCGGCGGCCAGCCGGTCGATGACCGCGGCGGGCGGCGACCCGCGCGCGGGGAGCTCGGTCCCGAG
>DASQTE010000170.1:0-18168 GCA_035642035.1 Blastococcus sp. | reverse complement strand
ACCGTCGCCGCCCGGGCGACGGCTGAGCCCTCGCCCCGGCGCGCGGTCCTGCCCGAGGCCGACTACGGCTCGGGCGGCAGCGAGCGCCCGCCGCTGCTGAGCACCGCCCCCGACGCCGGCACGAAGCCGGTGCGGCACGGCGGGCTCGAGGTGGGCCGGCAGGCCGAGGCGCACGCGCTGCGCGGCGACGCCGCGACGTCCGGCGGTGCCGCCCCCGGCCGGGGCCGGCTGCGGCCCCTGGCGAAGCCCCCGGTCCGCAAGTACGCCAAGGACCTCGGCGTCGACCTCACCACGGTCACCGGCTCCGGCGCCGGCGGGGTCATCACCCGCGCCGACGTCGACGCCGCGGTGGCCGGTGCCCGGGAGGGCTCGGTCATCCAGGGGACCTTCGGCGCGGACGCCGCTCCCTCGGCGCAGCGGGAGCAGCGGATCCCGATCAAGGGCGTCCGCAAGCACACGGCCGCGGCGATGGTGGCCAGCGCCTTCACCGCTCCGCACGTCACCGAGTTCCTCACCGTCGACGTGACGCGGATGATGAAGCTCCGTGCCCGCCTCGCCGCCCGGCCGGAGCTGGCCGGCGTCAAGGTCAGTCCCCTGCTCTTCGTCGCGAAGGCGCTGCTGCTCGCGGTGCGCCGGCACCCGATGGTCAACAGCAGCTGGGACGACGCCGCGCAGGAGATCGTGGTCAAGGACTACGTGAACCTCGGCATCGCCGCGGCCACCCCGCGCGGTCTCGTCGTCCCTAACATCAAGGACGCCGGGCAGCTCTCGCTGGCCGAGCTCGCCGGGGCGCTGGCCGACCTGACCGCGACGGCGCGCGAGGGGCGGACGTCGCCGGCGGACATGAGCGGCGGGACGATCACCATCACCAACGTCGGCGTCTTCGGCGTCGACACCGGGACGCCGATCCTGAACCCGGGGGAGTCGGCGATCCTGGCCTTCGGCGCGGTCCGCGAGATGCCGTGGGTGCACAAGGGCAGGGTCGTCCCGCGGCAGGTGACGCAGCTGGCCCTGTCCTTCGACCACCGGATCATCGACGGCGAGCTGGGCTCGCGCTTCCTGGCCGACATCGGCGCGTTGCTGCACGATCCGGGGGCGGCGCTGGCGTTCTGAGCGTCGCTCGACCGAAGGGTGTGCCCGTGGACCGGCGTCGGACGTCCCTCGTCCTCCTGCTGCTGTTCGTGCTGTGCAGCGGGATCGCGATCGTGGTGAGCGGCAGCCGGCCGGGGCTGGAGCAGGGGCTGACGCCGTCCCTGATCCAGTTCGCCGGCTACGGGTGCGCCCTGGTCGGCGGGGTGCTGCTGCTCTCCTCGGCGCCGGAGGAGAGCGCCCGCCGGATCAGCGGTGTGGTGCTGGTGGCGCTCGCGGTCCTGGTCCTCCTGGACCTCCTCGTGGCCGCGGGACCGAACATCGGCGCCGGGTTCGTCCGGCTGGTAGCCCTGGTCGTGATCATGGTGGCGACGATCCGGCTCGCGCTCGGGATCGCCGCCGCCGGGCGCGCACGGTGACCGACCTCGACGGGCTCCTCGCCTTCGCGGCCCGGTCCTGGGTCGACGACGGCGGTTTCGGCTACCTGGGGGCCGACGGCCGGGTGCTGCCCGACCGGCCGGTCGAGACCTGGATCGTCGCGCGGATGACGCACGTCTTCGGACTGGCCGCGCTGCTGGGCCGGCCGGGGGCGGCCGAGCTGTCCCGGCACGGCGTCGTGGCGCTCACCGACGGGCCGCTGCGCGACGCCGAGCACGGCGGATGGCGGGCGAGCACCGGGGACGACGCCAAGGCCGCGTACGTGCACGCGTTCGCGGTGCTCGCCGGGTCGACCGCGGCGACGGCGGGCATCCCGGGTGGCCGGGCGCTGCTCGAGGACGCGCTGGACGTCTGGCAGACCCGGTTCTGGGACGACGGCGAGGGCCTCGCCGTCGAGGAGTGGGATCGGGCCTGGACGCGGCTGGGGCCCTACCGAGGCGTCAACGCCAACATGCACGGCGTCGAGGCGATGCTCGCCGCGGCGGACGCCGTCGGCGACCCCGCCGCCGCGGACCGGCTGCGCGGGCAGGCGCGCCGCGCCACCGAGCGGGTCGTGCACGGCTGGGCGCGCGAGCGCGACTGGCGGCTGCCCGAGCACTTCACCGCCGACTGGCGGCCGCTGCCCGACTACAACCGGGACGAGCCGGCCGATCCCTTCCGCCCCTACGGCGTGACGATCGGGCACCAGTTCGAGTGGGCGCGGCTCGCCCTGCACGTCCGTGCCGTGACACCCGACCCGCCGCTGTGGCTGCTCGCCGACGCGGTCGACCTGTTCGCGGCCGCGGCGTCGCGGGGCTGGGCGGCCGACGGGCAGGACGGCTTCCCCTACACGCTGGACTGGGACGACCGCCCGGTCGTCGGCGCCCGCATGCACTGGGTGCTCTGCGAGGCCGTCGCCGCCGCCACCGTGCTGGCCGAGGTCACCGGGGAGCCGTCCTACCGGGAGCTCGCCCGGCGGTGGCGCGAGCACGGCGAGGAGCGCTTCGCCGACCCGTCCACCGGCAGCTGGCACCACGAGCTGACACCGTCCGGAGAGGTCGGCAGCGGCACCTGGGCGGGCCAGCCGGACGCCTACCACCTGGCCCAGATGCTGCTGCTCGACGGCCGTCCGGTGCGGGGGAGCATCGCCGCCGCTCTCCGCTGACCGGGGGCGGGCGGGACGGCGACTCCCTCGTCGTCCTCACGCCGGCCGGGTCGGGGAAGGTGCAGCGGCTGCGCAGCGATCCGCGCGTCGAGGTCCCCCCTGCGGGCGCTTCGGGAAGGTCGCGGACGGCGTCGCGCCGGTCGCCGGCACGGCGCAGGTGCGGGAGGCCCCGGCCGACGTGGACCGGGCGCGCACCCTGATCCGGGGGACGTGCCCGCTGGAGTCCCGGATCGTCCTGGGGCATCGAGCGGCTGGTCGAGAGAGTGCGCCGCCGGCCCCGCACCGAACGTCTCGCCGTGCTCATCGGCTGACCCGCCGCGCGTCGCTGACCTGCCTGTTCAGGTGTCGCCCGGCCGGCAGCGGGGTAGGTGGTGCGCCATCGAGTTCGCGACACAGAGGAGCAGAACGTGGCCAGCGTGCAGGAGTCCGTCGACGTCGACGTCCCCATCCGGGTCGCCTACGACCAGTGGACGCAGTTCGAGTCGTTCCCCCAGTTCATGGGTGGGGTGGAGCGCATCACCCAGCTGGACGACAAGCACGTCCACTGGGTCACCAACATCGACGGCGTGAAGCGTGAGTTCGACGCCGAGATCACCGAGCAGCACCCCGAGGAGCGGGTCGCCTGGGCGAGCACCAGCGGTGAGGCCAAGCACGCCGGGGTGGTCACCTTCCACCGGCTGGACGAGTCCAAGACCCGCGTGATGATCCAGATCGACTGGGAGCCCGAGGGCCTGGTCGAGAAGGCCGGCGCCGCCCTGGGCTTCGACGACCGCCAGGTGAAGGCGGACGCGAAGAAGTTCAAGGAGTTCATCGAGAGCCGCGGCACCGAGACCGGTGCCTGGCGCGGCGACGTCCCCCGGCCCGACCAGCAGTGACGACGACGACGGCGCCCGTCCCCGGTGAAGGGGACGGGCGCCGTCGTCGTCCGGCTATTCGGCGTCGAGGTCCTGGGCGACCAGGTCCGCGATCCGGTCCAGCACGGCCTGGTCGTCGCTGCTGACCACGACCTCGGTGCCCTGCTTGGCGCCGAGCGTCATGATCATCAGTGGCGAGCCGGCGTCGACCGGGTTCCCGTCCGGGGTGGCGAGGGTGACGGGCACCCCGGCCTTGCCGACGGCCTCGGCGATCAGGGCGGCGGGCCGGGCGTGCAGTCCCACCCGGGATCCCACCGTGACGGTCTGACTGGGCATCTGTCCTCTTCTCGCTGTTCTGCGGGGGAGTGGTTGCAGCTTGCCGGTCAGGCTGTGCCGGCGCGCGCCGGGGCGGCGTGCGTCGGGGTGTGCGAGTGCTCCAGGTCGACGGCGTCCTCGGGGGCGTCCTCGGCGTCGGTCCGCCCGATGCTCTTGGCGACGGTGACGGCGATGCCGCCGACGACGGCGCCGACGGCGATGGCCAGCAGCCACAGCAGGAAGTTGCTGATCGCGAAGAACACGAACACCCCGCCGTGCGGGGCGCGCGCCTCGATGTCGAGGACGGCCACGATGGCGCCGGTGGTGGCTCCGCCGAGCATCATCGAGGGGATGACCCGCAGCGGGTCGGCCGCGGCGAAGGGGATCGCGCCCTCGGAGATGAAGGACAGGCCCAGGAGCCAGGCGGCCTTGCCGTTCTCCCGTTCGGCCGGCGGGTACAGCTTGGGCCGGATGGTCGTGCTCAGCGCCATGGCCAGCGGCGGCACCATGCCTGCGGCCATGACCGTGGCCATGATCACGAAAGAGCCGGTGGTCTGCGACGCGAGGCCCGCGGTGGCGAAGAGGTAGGCCGCCTTGTTGATCGGCCCGCCCAGGTCGAAGCACATCATCAGGCCGAGGAGGATGCCGAGGAGGATCGCGGAGGAGCCGCTCAGGCCGTTGAGCCAGTCGCCGAGGCCGCTGAGGGCGGCGGCGAGCGGACGGCCGAGCACCATCACCATGATCCCGCTGGAGATGAGCGTCGCGACCAGCGGGATGATGACGACCGGCTGCAGGCCGCGCACGCCGGTCGGCAGCTTCCACCGGCTGATCCAGAGCGCCACGAGGCCGGCGAGGATGCCGCCGATCAGCCCGCCGAGGAAGCCGGCGCCCACCGTCACGGACACGGCGCCGACGACGAAGCCGGGGGCGATGCCCGGGCGGTCGGCGATCGCATAGGCGATGTAGCCGGCCAGCGCCGGCACGAGGAAGGCGAAGGCGGCCTGGCCCAGCACGGTGCAGACCGCGCCCAGGTACCCGAGGATGCCGAAGCGGAGTTCCTCGGTGTTCGCGCCGGTGGGGAGGTCGAACAGCGAGTTGTTGAGCACCCAGCTGAGCGCGTAGCTCTGGCCCTCGACGTCCGCGTCCGGGTTGGGCGTGACGATCTGGTAGCCGCCGAGGGCGAAGCCCAGGGCGATCAGCAGACCCCCGGCCGCGACGAACGGGATCATGTAGCTGACGCCGGTGAGCAGCCAGCGGCGGATCTCCGTTCCGGTGTGTGCCGCCCCTCCGCCGCCCGAGGAGGCCGGAGCCTCGGCCGAGGCAGCTCCGGACACCCGGCGGCCGTTCGGGTCGTCCGCGGCGGCCAGCGCCTCGCGGATCATGACGTCCGGCTCGTTGATGGCCCGTTTCGTGCCGCTCTGCACCAGCGGCTTGCCGGCGAACCGGCCCTGGTCCCGCACGCCGACGTCGACGGCGAAGATCGCGGCGTCAGCGGCGCGGATGACGGCGGGGTCGAGCGGGGTGGACCCCGACGAGCCCTGCGTCTCCACGTGGATGTCGACCCCGGCGGTCTTGCCCGCCGCGACGAGCTTGTCGGCGGCCATGTAGGTGTGCGCGATGCCGGTCGGGCAGGCGCTCACGACCACGATGCTCTTCCGGGCGACCGGCGCGGTGACAGGTGCGGCAGCGGCGGGCGCAGGCGCCGTCGCCGGGGACGCCGCCGGCGCCGGTGCGGGCGAGACGACCTCGTCCACCAGCCGGACGATCTCCTCGGCCGAGGACGCCGACCGCAGCGAGGCGACGAACTCGGGGCGCACCAGCGCCCGGGCGAGCGCGGTGAGCAGGGTCAGGTGGTCGGCGTCGCCGTGCGCCGGCGCGGCGATGAGGAAGGCGAGGTCCGCGGGGCCGTCCGGGGCTCCGAAGTCGACCTTCGGCCGCAGCCGGGCGAAGGCCAGGGACGCCTCGGTGACCGCCTCCGAGCGGCAGTGCGGGATGGCGATGCCGCCGGGCAGCCCGGTCGCCGCCTGGGCCTCACGGGCCAGGACGTCGGCGTGCAGGGCGTCGGCGTCGGTGGCGCGCCCCGCGCCGGCGACCAGCTCGGCCAGCCGGCGCACGACGGCACCCTTGTCGGCACCGAGGTCGGCGTCGAGCGCGACCAGGTCGGTGGTGATCAATGCGGGCATGGGACCTCTCCCGGAGGCTTCAGGGGACGTCCCGGCCGGCGGCCGGGACGGTGGTCGAACGGGGGGCCGTGCTGGTGCCGGGGAGACCGGCCGTGACCCGTACTGCCGAGCCGTCCACCTGGGCCGGGGTGGGGACGGCGGATCCGGGGAGCGACGCGCTGGCCGCCCCGTACGCGACCGCGGAGCGCAGCCGCTCGGCCGGCGGGGCGCCGGCCAGGCTGGCGAGGAGGTGGCCGGCCAGGCTGCAGTCGCCGGCGCCGACGGTGCTGCGGACGGTGATCGCGGGCGGGGTCGCGGACCAGAGACCGCCGTCGGCCGTGGACAGCACCGCGCCGTCGCCGCCGAGCGTGAGCAGCACCTCGGCGACGCCGCGGTCGTGCAGCAGGCGCACCGCCGCCAGCATCGCAGCCGGGTCCCGGAGCACCTCCGCCTCGGACAGCCCGGCCAGCTGGGCCAGCTCCTCCGCGTTGGGCTTGAGCAGGTCCGGCGCCGCGTCGGGCCCGGCCTCCAGGAGCGCGAGCAGGGGCGCCTCGCTGGTGTCGACGGCGATGCGGGCGCCGGTGTCGCGCAGCGACCGCACCAGGTCGGCGTACCAGCCGGCCGGCGTGCCCGGCGGCAGGGAACCGGACAGCACGACCCACCGAGCGGCCGCTGCGTGCCCGTGCAGGATGCCGCTGAGCGCCGCCCGTGTCGCCTCGCCGAGCGCGGCACCCGGTTCGTTGAGCTTCGTGGTCGTCCCGGCGGGGTCGACCAGCGTGTAGTTGGTGCGCACCGGCGCCTGCACCGGCACGGTGGCCAGCTCCAGCCCGAGCGCCCGCAGGGCCGTGACGATCGGGTCGGCCGCGGCGGCCGGGAGGACCGAGACGACGTCGCCGCCGGCCGCGGCGATCGCGCGCGCCACGTTGACGCCCTTGCCGCCGGGCTCGGTGCTGCTGCCTGCCAGCCGCACGATCCCACCCTCGGTCAGGGGGGAGGGGAGGTCGAGCGTGCGGTCGAGGCTCGGGTTGGCCGTCAGGGTGACGACGCGGGAGGGGCTCACGCGAGCACGACCTCGATGCCGGCCTTCTCCAGCTCCGCGACGACGGCGGGATCGGCTCCCTCGTCGGTGACCAGGATGTCGACGTCCTCGATGGCCGCGTAGCGGACGAGGTGCTCGCGGCCGAGCTTGCTGCTGTCGGCCAGCACCACCACCCGCTGCCCGGCCCGGACGATGGCGCGCTTCACAGATGCCTCCGCGTCGTCGGGGGTGGTGAAGCCGTGGCCCGGCGCGATCCCGTTAGCGCCCAGGAACGCGACGTCGACGCTCAGCTCGGCCAGCGCGCGCACCGTCGTCTCGCCCACCGCGCACTGGGTCACCCCGCGGACGCGCCCGCCGAGCACGTGCAGGGTGATGCCGGCGGTGATCGAGAGCCGGGACGCGATCGGGACCGAGGAGGTGACGGCGAGCAGCCGGCGGTCGGCGGGGAGGATCTCCGCGAGTGCGGCCGTGGTCGTTCCGCCGTCCAGGACGATGCTGCCGTCGGGACCGGGCAGCAGGGCCAGGGCCGCGGCGGCGATCGCCCGCTTCTGCTCGCTGCGCGACCGGTGCCGCTCACCGAGGCCCGGCTCGACGAGGGTCAGTGCGCCCGCGGGGACCGCGCCGCCGTGCACCCGGCGCAGCATCCCGGCGCGCTCGAGGACGGCGAGGTCGCGGCGGACCGTCTCGGTGGTGACACCGAACTCCTCGGCGAGGGCGGTGACGGCGAGCCGGCCGCGATCGGCGACCCGTGCGGCGATCGCCTGCTGGCGCTCTTCGGGATAGAGCACGCTGGCCTCCGGGAGCTGGACGTCGATGCCCGACCGTGTGGCTTTCGGGTTGTGATTGTGTTGTTCTACGTCCGTTTGGTTGACAAGTCAAGACATTTTCGTGACCCTGATCACCGAGGCGGGGGGCCCGTCTCGTCGCCCCTCCCGATGCGAGGTCTTCCATGTCGACCACCGTCTCGTCGCCCGCCACCACCGGACCCGCCGTCCTGACCGGCACGCCCGTGGTTCCGGGTGCCGCCGTCGGCCCCGTCGTCCGCCCGGCCGGGGCGGTACGGCTGCCGGAGGAGCAGCAGGCGCCCGTGCCCGAGGCCGAGCGCGAGGCGGAGAAGGCCCGGTACTCCGCGGCCGCCGAGGTGGTGGCCGGGCGGCTGACCGAGCGGGCCGCGGCCGCGACCGGGGTCAGCGCCGAGGTCCTCAGCACCACGGCCGGGATCGCGCGGGACCGCGCCCTGCGCACCACGGCGGAGCAGCGGATCGACGAGGGCGCGCCGGCTGCGGTGGCGGCCGTCCGGGCGGCCCAGCAGTTCATGGACATGTTCGCATCGCTGGGCGGTCTCATGGCCGAGCGCGTGCCCGACGTCCGTGACGTCCGCGACCGGATCGTGGCGGAGCTGACCGGCCAGGGGGAGCCGGGCGTCCCGGCTCCCGACCAGCCGTCGGTCCTGCTCGCCGACGACCTCGCGCCGGCCGACACCGCCGGGCTCGACCCGGCCCGCATCCTCGCCCTGGCCACGCGCCTGGGCGGCACGACGAGCCACACCGCGATCATCGCCCGCCAGCTCGGGCTGCCCTGCGTCGTCGGCGTCGGCGGTCTGGACGACGTCCCGGCCGGCGCGACGGTGCTCGTCGACGGCGAGCAGGGCACGGTCACCGTGGATCCCGACCCGGCCGAGGCCCGGTCCCGGGTGGACGCGGCGCGGCGGGCCGCTGAGGCCCTGGCCGGGTACGCGGGGCCCGGGCGCACGCGCGACGGCCACGTCGTGCAGGTGCTGGCCAACGTGCAGGACGGCGCCGGCGCCCGAGCGGCGGCCGGCGCGCACGCCGAGGGGATCGGGCTGTTCCGCACCGAGCTGGCCTTCCTCGGCCGCGCGCAGGAGCCGACGGTCGAGGAGCAGGCGGCCGGGTACGCCGAGGTGCTCGCGGCCTTCCCCGGGCAGAAGGTCGTCGTCCGAACCCTCGACGCCGGCTCGGACAAGCCGCTGGCCTTCGCCACCCCGCCGGACGAGGCGAACCCGGCGCTGGGTGTCCGCGGCCTGCGGGTGGCCCGCCGCGACCCGGGCCTGCTCGAGCGCCAGCTCGACGCCGTCGCGGAGGCGGCCGCCCGTACGAGTTCGACGCCCTGGGTCATGGCGCCGATGGTGGCCACCGTCCCGGAGGCGGCCGGCTTCGCGGCGGCGGTCCGGGCGCGGGGGCTCGTCCCCGGCGTGATGATCGAGGTGCCGTCCGCCGCCCTCCACGCCGAGCGGCTGCTCGCCCACGTGGACTTCCTCTCGATCGGGACGAACGACCTCTCCCAGTACGCGCTGGCGGCCGACCGGCTCTCCGCGGACCTCGCCGAGCTCACCGACCCCTGGCAGCCGGCCCTCCTCGAGCTCGTCGCGCTCACCGCCGCCGCGGGCCGGCGGGCCGGGAAGCCCGTGGGCGTGTGCGGCGAGGCCGCCGCCGATCCGCTGCTCGGCTGCGTCCTGGTCGGCCTGGGCGTGACGTCGCTGTCCTGTGCCACCTCGGCGGTCGCAAGGGTCGGTGCCCGGCTGGCGACCGTCGACCTCGAGGCGTGCGAGCGCGCCGCGGCGGCGGCGCTGGCGACCGACGACCCGCAGGCGGCCCGCGCGGCAGCCCGGTCGGTCCTCGCCGGGTGACGACTCTCACCCTGTTGGGTGAGAGAACGTCGGCTCTGCTTCAGCTCTACCTGGGATTCGTCGGAATAGAGTGGCGTACGCCTGCATTGCTAAGGGTGTAGGCGATCTACTTCGATGAAAGAGGCATGAGGCATGAGCACCGTCAAGTCCCGTTGGCAGCAGCGTCGGCAGGCCGCTCGTACCCGGCGGGCCCTGAACCAGGCTCTCGCCCGCACGAGCAGCCCGGCGATGCGCGACGAGCTCCTCACCCTCGCCAACGGTCGCTGACCCCGACCGACGGCGAGCCGGCGCCGCCCCGTGCGGCGTCCACGCAGCGCGACCCCGACCTCCTGTGGAGGCCGGGGTCGTCCGCTGTCCGGGGCCGGTCGCCCGGCGCGGGTCGCTCAGTGCAGTTGGTGCACCACGGCGTGGCCCCGTCCGCGACTCATGAGGGCGCGGTTGATCGGCAGCGTCACGACGAAGGCGACGGCGAGCGCGCCGGCCAGCGATCCCCAGAAGAGGACGCTGGCCAAGCCGGCCTCCATGGCTCCCGGGACGGCGAGGATCACCGCGTTGTCGACCAGTTCCATCACCAGGATCGAGGCGGTGTCGGCGGCCAGTGCCACCCGCACCGCCTGGCGCAGCGTCAGCCCGCCGCGCCGGACGACGCGCACCGTCAGCGCGTAGCCGAAGACGAACGCCAGCGCGACGGCCAGGGTCACGGTCGCTGCGTCGGACAGCCCGAGCCAGGTGCCGATGACCAGTCCGAGGACCTCGCCGATCGCGCACCCGGTGAGGCAGTGCAGCGTGGCCTGTCGGGCGGCTGCCCACGACACCCGTTGCGGTGTGCTGTCATGATGTTGCTGTGAGTGCAGGGACCCGGAGTGCATCGGGACCTCCTCTGGTGCGGAATACCCCCCAGGGGTACTCGTCCCCTGTGATACTCCGCGGGACGGCGGTGCACAAGCCCCTTCCGGCGCTCGGCCGACCGGGTGCACCCCGTCGCTCGTCGACGCAGGCGTGGAACGCCTCACCCCGCCGGGGGAGCGAGCTCAGGAACTGGTCAGTTCCTGCCGAGGGTCTCTTCGTGCGCATCCACGCGTCCTCGCCGCCCGGGGCTCCGTCCGCCGCCGCCCGGCGGACCGCCCCGGCGTCGGTGGCCCCAGTGGTCGGAGGCGGGCGATGACGGGCCTGCTCGGCGAGGCGCGGGAGACGTCCGGGGCGACCACCGGTGGTCTGCTCCGCTACGTGCGCACCTCCGCCGGCGAGGCCGCCGTCGACCAGGTGCTCGAGCGGGCCGGCGTGCCCTTCACGGCCGAGCAGCTCGAGGACCAGTCGCTCTGGTGGAGCTACGAGACCCGCGTGCGCCTCTTCGAGGCGGCGTCCGAGGTGCTCGACGACCCCCAGCTGATGTTCAAGGTCGGGGCCTCCGCCCTGCAGAGCGGTCTGGCGCACTCGCTGGTGATCCTGCTGCGCGCCATGGGCACACCCAGGCAGGTCTTCCGCAAGCTGCCGCGGGCCGTGGCGAAGTTCAGCACCACCTCGACCATGGAGGTGCTGGAGGCCGGCGCCACGACGGCGACCATCCGGTACACGCTGCACGAGGGGTACCGGCACTCGCGCCTCGACTGCAGCTACGCCCAGGGCCTCTTCAGCGTCGTCCCGACGATCTTCGGGCTCGCCGAGGCGCGCATCCAGCACGACGAGTGCGAGTCCGACGGGCACCCGTCGTGCCTCTACACCGTGAGCTGGGACCGGCGCGGCCGGTTCCCGCGCCGGCGCCGGGAGACCGCCGCCGATCCGGAGCTGCTGGCGCTGCGCGGTCAGCTGCGCACCCTGCAGTCGGCCGCCACCGAGCTCGTGGCCAGCGAGGACGTCGACTCGGCGCTGGACCGCATCGTCTCCCGCGCCGCCGAGGCGGTCCTCGCGCCCGCGTACCTGCTCGCCGTCCGTGCGCCGCACGGGGGAGAGCCGTTGGTGCACAGCGCGGGGCTGCCGGCCGAGGTGGTCCCGGCCATGGCGGCCGAGCTCCTCGACGGCGGGGATCTCGGCCCGCGCGCCGTCGTCGTCGACGTCGCCTCCGCTCGCCGTGACCACGGCCGGCTGGCGGCCATCTACCCCGACGGCGCGGGCGCGATGGGTGACGAGGCGTCCATGCTCGCGGCCTACGCCGGGCACGCCGCCGCTGCCCTCGACCTGGTCATCGCCCTGGCGGGGGCCCGCCGCGAGGCCGACCGCGCCAACGCCCTGCTGGAACTCGCCCACGAGCTCTCCGCGACGACCGACGCAGACGCCGTCCCGGACATCGTGAGCGGGGCACTGCCCCGCATCGTCGGATGCACCAGCGCCAGCATCCTGCTGTGGGACCCGGCGAGCGGATCGCTGCGGGCGTCGTCGTCGGTCGGGCTCGACGACACGAGCGCCGGCGTGCTGCGCGCCACCTCGCTGCGGGCCGAGGACGTGCCGGAGCTGGTGGGCATGCTGACCGACCGCGGGCCCCGGATCCTCGGCGCCGCCACCAGCAGCCCGGCCCTCGCCCGCCTGCTGGAGGCGCTCGGCACCGTCGACGTCGTCGCCGTGCCCCTGGTGGCCGACACGACGTTCCTCGGGGTCGCCACCGCGGGCTGGCGGGCCGGCGAGGCGCCGCTGGAGCTCGACGGTGACGTGCTCGCCCGCCTGCGCGGGGTCGGCGACCAGGCGGCGACGGCGCTGCAGAAGGCGCGCCTCCTGGAGACGATCAGCCACCAGGCGTCGCACGACGCGCTCACCGGCCTGCCCAACCGGGTGCTGTTCCTCGAGCGGCTGGTCGGGGCCATCCCGGCGGCCGCGGAAGGCGCGCACCTCGGCGTCCTCTTCTGCGACCTCGACCGCTTCAAGCAGGTCAACGACACGCTCGGCCACGCCGCGGGCGACGAGCTGCTGCGGCAGGTGGCGGCACGGCTGCGCGGCGTGGTCCGCCCGGGCGACACCGTCGGCCGGCTCAGTGGCGACGAGTTCGCCATCCTCCTGCCCGGGCTGGCCGACCCCCAGGACGCCCGCCGGCTCGGCGACCGGGTGGCCGGCTGCTTCGCGGAGTCCTTCCGCCTGGACGGCACGGAGGTCGAGGTCGGCACGAGCGTCGGCGTCGCGGTGCACCGGCCGGGGTCGGGCGGCACGGCCGAGCAGCTGCTCCGCGAGGCCGACGCCGCCATGTACGTGCACAAGCAGGGCGGCCGCAGCTCCTCCCCCGCGGCCCCCTGATCAGGCCCCGTCCCCTGGACGGGGTCCTTCGTCAGTCGCGCAGGCGGGCCCGGAGCGCGGCCTGGTCGTCGGCGCCGAAGCCGTGCGCCTCCAGCCAGCCGAGCGGCCCGCCGTGCCGCTCCTCGAGCAGCGCCAGCACCCGGTCCATCGTCTCGGCGCGCGGCGTGTGGCTGGCGACGTCGCGGCGGACCATGTCCTCGGCGTAGGTGGGCGACGCCGACAGCTTGGCCACCAGCGCGTCGATCACCTCGGCGGTCATCGCGTAGTCGGCGACGATGTCGTCGTGGCCGACACCGGCCACCGCCAGGGCGAGCGCGCAGACGACGCCGGTGCGGTCCTTGCCGGCGGCGCAGTGCACCAACGAAGTGCCGTCGGCGTGCGTCAGCGCCCGGAGCGCGGCGACCACCGTGTCACCGCGGTGCTCGAGGTAACCGAGGTAGGAGCGCACACCCGGCGGCTCGCCGAGGTCGTCGGCCCCGAGCTGGTTCGGCATGACCGATTCGGCCCAGCCGGCCGGCAGGTCGAGCTCCGGCTCCTCCTCCTCCACCGCGAAGACGTCGGTGTGGTGGCCGCGCTCGGGCAGCAGGCTGAAGTGCCGGTGCGTCACCTCCGGGACGCTCCGCAGGGGACCGCGCCCCTCGAGGAGGATCTCCGCCGTGGTGCGCAGGTCGATGACCTCGCGCACCCCCATCTCCGACACCAGCCGTCGGACGTCGTCCTCGCTGAGGGTCTGCAGGTTGTCGCTGCGCAGGATGCGGCCCGGGGCCGTGACACCGCCGTCGGTCGTCGGGACGCCGCCGAGGTCCCGGGTGTTGGTGGTGCCGTCGAGCCGGAGCCAGCGGGCGGTGCGGGTGGAGGTCACCCGTCCGACGGTACTGGGCGCGGGTGACGCTCCGGGGGGCCGGCAAGGGCGTCAGCCGAGCAGCTGGTCGCACACCTCGATCAGTCGCTGCCGCAGGACGGCGCCGCGCTCGGCGAAGCCACGCTGCGCGGCGACGTACTGCGCCTTGCCCTCGGGCGTCTCGACGGCGACCGGCTCGTAGCCGTGCGCGCGCAGGTCGTACGGCGAGGCCCGCATGTCCAGCTCCCGGATCTCGACCGCCAGCTCGAAGCAGTCGGCGACCAGCTCTCCCGGCGTCGCGGGGCTGAGCTTGTAGGCCCACTTGTAGAGGTCCATGCCGGCGTGCAGGCAGCCGGGCTGCTCCAGCTCGGGCCGGCTGTCGCGGGTGGGCTGCAGGCGGTTGCGGCCGACGGCGGAAGGCGTGAAGAACCGGAACGCGTCGAAGTGGCTGCACCGGATCGGGTGCGCCTCGACGACCGCGTCCGTGCCCCCCTGCCCGAGGCGGAGGGGCACCGGGTGCCGCGTCCCGGTGTCGCGGTAGACCATCGCCCACTCGTGCAGCCCGAAGCAGCCGCTGAAGGCCGGTCGGGAGGCCGTCGCGGCGAGCAGGCGGCGGACGAAGCGGACGGTGTCGCCGCGATCGGCCAGGAAGGCCTCGACGTCGAGTCGCACTGTTGCGCCGTCGGTCGCGTACCAGCGCCGGTCCGCGTGCGGAGCGGGGGCGGCCAGGGCCACCCCCGGGCCGGGGTGCCAGCGGCGCAGCCGGCCGGGGGTCTCCGAGTAGTAGGTGAAGAGGAAGTCCAGGACGGGGTGCGCCTCCCCGCGGCGGCGGCGCTCCCGGTGCGGGACGGCCCACCGGTCGATGCGGGCCTCGTGCGCCGCGGTCAGCTCCGCCCATGCCTCGGTGGGCAGCACGGTCAGGAGGGCGGGCACCGGTCCAGCGTAGGAGTCGCCGGACCGGGACCTTTGACGGTGATCGAGCGGCCCGTCGGTCCCTAGCGTTGCTCCATGGCGGAGCGACCGTGGACGTGCCGGCTCGGGATCCACTCCTACGTCCGTGAGCACCCGCGCGACGAACGTCCGCCCGGTCCGGGCGGTGGCGGGGAGGTGTGCCGGCGGTGCGGCAGGCGCCGCGGTGAGCCGGGCATCCCGCTGTCCGTGCTCGGCGGGTGAGCGCCCCGGTCAGTCGGGGACGGCGCCGGTGAGCCGGTGCAGCCGCAGCGCGAGCTGCACCTCCAGCGCGCGCTCGGGGGACGACCACTCCTTGCCCAGCAGCCGGCTCACCCGGTCCAGCCGCTGGGTGACCGTGTTGACGTGCACGCGCAGCGCCTCGGCCGCCCGGGCGGGAGAGTTCCCGGCGTCGAAGAACGCCTGCAGCGTGCCCTCGAGGTCGGTGCCGCGCTTGGCGTCGTACTCCAGCACCGGCGCGAGCGTCGCCGACACGAACGTCCGCACGTCACGGCCCTCGCCGACGAGCAGGCCGAAGAAGCCCAGTTCGTCCGCGCTCGCCGATCCGCCTGTCCGCCCCAGCGCGACGAGCGTGGCGGCGCACCGCGCCGCCTCCACGTGCGCCGGGGCGATGGCCGCCGGACCGCGGGCCGGCCCGGCGCCGCCGACCGTCACGGTCCCGGCCGCGGCGTTGCCCAGCTCCCGGCGGACCGTGGCCGCGGCCTCGCCCGGCTCGAGGTCGGGCAGGCACAGGACGACGCAGCCGTCGTGCGTGCCGGCCAGGCCGCCGCGTGTGGCCGCCAGGTGCGTCGCGGCGGCGAGGGCCCGCGGCCGGCACCGCTCCTCGACCCGCGCCACGACGACGGCGTGCGGCCGGTCCAGGTCCGCCCCGAGCCGGCGGGCCCGCTCCCGGACGCCCTCCGGGTCGCGGACGGAGGCGCTGAGCAGCTCCTCGAGCAGTTCGCCGCGCACCCGGTTCTCCGCCTCGCCGGCGGTCCGGCGGATGAGCAGCAGCAGCGCGGTCACGAGGGCAGCGCGCTCGAGGATGCGCTGGTCGGACTCGGACAGCTCGTGGTCGCGCTGCAGCACGAGGCCGCCGAGCAGCTCGTTGTCCACCGTCACCGCGGCGGTCCACCAGCTGCCGTCGCGGACGGTGCGGCCGGTCGCGCGGGCGAGGGTGAGCGCGCCGGCGGGGTCGGGCGGCAGCACCGCGGAGCCGTCGTCGGCCGGGGTCACCCGCCCCTCCTCGTCGAGGACGGTGATGCTCCCGCCGAGCGCCTCGGTCACCGCGGTCGCGACGTCCTCCACGCCACCGCCCCGCAGGACGAGGTCGATGAACCGGTCGTGCGCCCCGGCCGCCCGCTCGACCGACGCCGTGTACGCCCGCAGCTCCCGGCTGGCCGTCGACAGCTCGTCGAGAGCGGCGCGGGTCTCCTCCAGCAGCCGCGCGTTGTCGAGGGCGATGGCCGCGTGCGCGGCCAGCGAGCCGAGCAGGGACACCTCCGACCGGTCGAACGTCCGCTCGGTCCGGTCGGCGGCGAACAGCACGCCGATCACCTGCGAGCCCCGGATCAGCGGGACGCCCAGGATGGCGACGAGCCCCTCGTCGTGGACGCCGTCGTTGATCTCGTGGGTGTGCCGGAAGCGGGCGTCGGTGAAGTAGCTGGCCGTGGCGTAGGGGGCGGCGGTCTGGGCGACCAGGCCGCCGAGCCCCGCGCCCATGGGCAGCCGCAGCGCCTGGAAGCGGGCGGAGACCGAGCCGTCGGTGACCCGCATGTAGGTGTCGCCCTCGCCCGGGTCGTTCAGCGTCAGGTACGACACGTCGGTGCCCAGCAGCTGGCGGGCGCGGCGGACGATCGCGGTGAGGACGGAGTCGACGCCGCGCAGGGCCGCGAGGTCGCTGGCGGTGTCGAAGAGGGCCGAGAGCTCGGACTCGCGGCGACGGCGCGCGGCGAAGGCCTCCCGCACCTCGAGGGCCAGGAGCTTCACCCGCTCGAGCTCGGCCAGCTCGTCGCCGTCGGCTCCGGCGGCGCGGGCACGGACCAGCGGCCGCTCGTACTCGATGGCGGCCGCGTCGTCGAGCAGCAGCTCGAAGTACTCGGCCGCGCGTCCGGACGCCGGGCGCGGCCCGTCGCCGGTGGAGGGTCTGGCCGGGGACCGGGTCACGACCGGCATTCTGGCCGGTCGCGCGCTCAATGTGCGCTCCACCCCCCGTCCATCACCAGGGAGGTGCCCGTGACCGACGCCGCGGACGGCGAGCACAGCCACGAGACGGCGTCGGCGACCTCGGCCGGCTCGATCAACCGCTTCACCGCCGCCGGCGCCAGCATGACCTGCTCGACGACCTGGTCCTCCGACAGGCCGTGCGCCGCCGCCTGGTCGGCGATCTGCCCCTCGACCAGCGGCGTCCGGACGTAGGCGGGGTTGACGCAGTTCGACGTGACCCCGTGCTCGGCCCCCTCCAGGGCGATCACCTTGGACAGGCCCTCGAGCCCGTGCTTCGCCGTCACGTAGGCGGACTTGTAGGCCGAGGCGCGCAGGCCGTGGATCGAGCTGATGTTGACGACGCGGCCCCAGCCGCGCTCGTACATGTGCGGCAGTGCGCCCCGGGCGAGCCGGAAGGGAGCCTCGACCATGAGCCGGAGGATGTAGGAGAAGCGGTCGACCGGGAACTCGTGCACCGGCGCCACGTGCTGCAGCCCGGCGTTGTTGACCAGGACGTCGACGGCGAGGTCGAGGGCGTCCACGGCGGCGAGGTCGGACAGGTCGACGGCGACGGCGGTCCCGCCGACCTCGGCGGCCACGGCCTTCGCGGCCTCGGCGTCCCGGTCCACGACGACGACGTCCGCGCCGTCGCCGGCGAGCCGGACGGCACAGGCCTTCCCGATGCCCGACGCCCCACCGGTGATGAGTGCGCGCCGCCCGACCAGTGGACCGTTGACCGCCATGACCGCGACGGTAGGCCCGTAGCACCCGTTCCCACACGGGTGCGGCGTACACAGCGGTTCGCGCCGTCGTGGGTGTGCGCCACACCGTCGTCCGAGGCAGTTGCACGACCGCCGAGCGCGGAGAGCCCGCTCGAGCATGGAGCGAGACCACATGGCCGCTGTCACATTCGGGTCAGTACGCCACATGGCCGGGCTGTGAGGGCGGTCCTAGCGTCGTCCGGGACAAGCACCACCCCTCGACGAGGAGATCCTCCATGTCCGCACCCGCGCAGCCCCGAGCCGGCTTCGGCAAGGTCGTCGGCGCAAGTGTCATCGGCACCACGGTCGAGTGGTACGACTTCTTCCTCTACGGCTCGGCCGCGGCGCTGGTGTTCCCGGCGCTGTTCTTCCCCGAGCAGTCCGAGTTCGCCGGCACCCTGCTCTCCTTCGGCACCTACGCGGTCGGCTTCGCCGCCCGCCCGATCGGCGCTCTGGTCTTCGGCCACTTCGGCGACCGGATCGGCCGCAAGAAGCTCCTGGTCATC
>DASQTE010000169.1:0-2566 GCA_035642035.1 Blastococcus sp. | reverse complement strand
GGGCCGTGGCCCCGCGGACGACGCCGGGCGGGGTGTCCAGCTTCTCCAGTGCTCCGGTGCCCAGGTCGTAGCGGTAGAGCTCGCTACGGGCGGCGTGGTCGTGCCCGACCAGCAGCGCGGAGCCGTCCGGGTAGAAGCCCGCCGTCACGTCGCCGGGAAGGTCCAGCGCGATCTCCGTCTCGGTGTCGGCCGCGACGTCCCAGATCAGCAGCTCGTCCCGGCCCCGCCGCTCGTGGCTGACCAGCAGCCGCCGGTCGTCCGGCAGCGGCCCGAACTCCAGGGCGTGCAGCCCCCGGCCCTCGCCGTCCCACTTCTCCGCGACGACGGACGGCGCGTCGAGCGTGGTGCCGGCCGTCCGCAGCACCCGCAGGGCGGGGTAGCGCGGGTCGCCGTGCTCGGAGTGCGAGATGACCAGCAGCTCGTCGTCCTGGGTGAGCGCGTCGACCGAGGCGGGGTCCGCGTGCCGGTAGATCACCCGCGCCTCGCCACCGGAGGGGTCCAGCCACAGCTCGCTGCCGTCGTCCGTCGCCCGGCCCATCGCCACCAGGGTGCGCCCGACTTCCAGGCCCGCGGGGTAGGCCGCCTCCACCTCGGGGACGGCGACGGTGTCCGGGCCGCCGTGGAACGGCTGGGTCATCCAGACGCCGAACTCGTCGCCGTCGGTGTCGGCGAACCACCAGATCGTCCCGCCGTCGGGGCTGAGCGTGCCGATGAGCGTGCCGTTGGGCCGGTCGGTCACCTGGCGGTGCTCGTCGGTCTCCCGGTCCCACGCGTACTGCTCGACCACGCCGCCGAGGTCGGAGGAGTAGAGGCTCCGGGACGGGGCGTCGTGCGCCCAGTCGGGCAGGGACACCCGCGGGACGCGGAAGCGGGCCTGCCACCGGGCGGTGACCTCGGGCGGGAGGGCGGGGGAGGTGGTCGGCTCGGCGGTCACCGGCTCATCCTCCCAGCACCCGGGAACGACTCAGGGGCCGCCATGTGGCGGCCCCTGAGCTGGTGGTCGGGGTGACAGGATTTGAACCTGCGGCCTCGTCGTCCCGAACGACGCGCGCTACCAAGCTGCGCCACACCCCGAGGCCGTGGACGAGTCTAGCGGTAGCCGCTCCGGTGCCGGGCGGCGGGTGAGGCCCCTTCCGTCAGGCGGCCCGCGGGGTCAGCGTGAGCAGCGTCGCCTCGGGCGGGCAGGCGAACCGCGCCGGCGCGTACGGGCTGGTACCCAGGCCCGCCGAGACGTGCAGCCAGGTGCCGGTGGGGTGCCCTGCGGTCGGCTCGGCCCAGCGGTGCAGCCACCGCACACGGTCGCGGTCGATGCCGCAGTTGGTGACCAGCGCGCCGTAGAACGGGATGCGCAGCTGACCGCCGTGGGTGTGGCCGCAGAGCAGCAGGTCGTAGCCGTCGGCGGCGAACCGGTCCAGCACCCGCGGCTCGGGGGAGTGCGCCAGCCCGAGCCGCAGGTCCGCCGCGGGGTCGGCCGGACCCGCGACCCGGTCGTACCGGTCGCGCTTCAGGTGCGAGTCGTCGACGCCCGCGAAGACGATCCGCCGTCCCCCGACGGTCAGCTCGCCCACCGCGTTGGTGAGGTCGAGCCAGCCGCGGGCGAGCATGCCGTCCCGCAGGTCCCGCCACGGCAGTTCGGAGCCGTGCACGCGCTTGTGGTCGGGCCAGAAGTACTTCAGCGGGTTCTTGGGGCGCGGTGCGTAGTAGTCGTTGCTGGCCAGCACGAACGCGCCCGGACGGTCCATCAGCGGCTCGAGCGCGCGGAGCGTGCCCGGCACGGCGTCGAAGCCGGCCAGGTTGTCGCCGGTGTTGATCACCAGGTCGGGCTCGAGCTCGGCGAGCCCGGCGACCCATTCCTGCTTGGAGCGCTGGCCCGCGGTCATGTGCAGGTCGGAGATCTGCAGGATCGTCAGCGGCGCCGACCCCGGGGCCAGGACCGGGACGTCGAACCGGCGCAGCGTCCACCGGGTGCGCTCGTACAGGCTCGCGTAGGCGACTCCCCCCAGGCCGGAGGCGACGGTCGCGGCGGGGAGGGCGGTGTACCAGCGCACGGTGGCAGAGCCTACGTGCGCGTGCCGTCCCGGTGCCGTGCCAGGCTGGAGCCGTGGCCGAGCTGAAGAACCGCCTGCGCGACGACCTGACCACCGCCATGAAGAGCCGCGACGAGCTGCGGACGGCGACGCTCCGCATGGTGCTGTCCGCCGTCAGCGCGGAGGAGGTGGCGGGCAAGGAGGCCCGCGAGCTCTCCGACGACGAGGTGATGGCCGTGCTGCGGCGCGAGGCGAAGAAGCGCCGGGAGGCCGCCGAGGCGTTCGCCGGGGCGGGTCGTGCGGAGCAGGCCGAGCGGGAGGAGGCCGAGGGCGGCGTCCTGGCCGGCTACCTGCCGGCCCAGCTGGACGACGCCGACCTCGCCGCGATCGTGGCCGACGTGGTCACCAGCACCGGCGCCTCCGGCATGAAGGACATGGGCCAGGTCATGGGCGCGGTGCAGGGCGCGGTCGCCGGCCGGGCCGAGGGTGGCCGGGTCGCGGCGGAGGTCCGCCGGCAGCTCGGCTAGTTCGGCGGGCCG
>DASQTE010000168.1:0-12380 GCA_035642035.1 Blastococcus sp. | reverse complement strand
TCGGGCGCCACGGCGGCCGACCTGTACACGGAGGTCACGCCCGAGCGGGTGTCGGTGTACGTCCGCGACCGCGGCAAGGGGTTCGATCCGGCGGAGGTCCCCGACGACCGTCGGGGGCTGCGCGACTCGGTCGCCGGCCGGCTGACGCGACTGGGCGGCACCGTCGCCGTCCGGTCCGCGCCCGGGGAGGGAACCGAGGTGGAGCTGGTGCTCCCGAGAGGAGCGACCCCATGACCGCCCCCCGCGTCTTCGTGGTCGACGACCATGCCATGGTGCGCGCCGGCGTGCGCGCCGAGCTGGGGGACCTCGTCACGTTCGTCGGCGAGGGCGCCGACGTGCCGGCCGCCGTCGAGGGCATCCGGGCCACCCGCCCGGACGTCGTCCTTCTGGACGTGCACATGCCCGGCGGGGGAGGCCGCGCGGTGCTCGAGACGCTGCGCACCGAGCTGCCCGACGTGAAGTGGCTGGCGCTGTCGGTGTCCGACGCCGCCGAGGACGTCATCGCCGTCATCCGGGCCGGCGCCCGCGGCTACGTCACCAAGACCATCTCCGGGCCGGACCTGCTGGACGCCGTCCGGCGGGTGGCCGACGGCGACGTCGTCTTCAGCCCGCGGCTGGCCGGGTTCGTGCTCGACGCGTTCTCCGCCGGCGGGCCGGCCGTGCCGGAGCCGGAGGAGGAGGCGACCGATCCGGGGCTGGACCTGCTCAGCGCGCGCGAGCGCGAGGTCATGCAGCTGCTGGCCCGGGGCTACACCTACCGCGAGATCGGCTCCCGGCTGTTCATCTCGGTCAAGACGGTGGAGTCGCACGCCTCGAACGTGCTGCGCAAGTTGCAGCTGTCCAACCGCAACGAGCTGACCCGCTGGGCGGCGACCAACCGGCTCCTCTGAGCTCTCCGCTTCCTCTTCCTGTGCCTGGCCGGCACGATCGGCTCGGCGGGCGAGGGGAGTGCCGGGAAGCGGGTGCGCCGGTTGCCGGTGGTCGCCGAGGGCGTCGAGCGGCCCGCCCAGCTCGAGGCGCTCCGGCGGCTGGGCTGCCCGCTCGCGCAGGGCTACCTGCTCGGGCGCCCGGGGCCGGCGACGTCGGTGCCGGACCTGTTCGGCCTTCGGGCGACCGTCGCCTCCTGACCGGAACTACTGCTGCGCCGCGACGTGGTCGCGTCCCTCGGCGACCACCGGATCCCACTTGACGGACTCCCGCAGCAGGGCCCAGCCGTTCATCGGCCGGCCCTCCATCGGCTCGAAGACCTCCGCCTGCCCGGCCGCGACGAGTTCCTGCAACCGGTCGGCGGGCAGCTTCACCACGAGCTGGTCGTGCCACCAGATCGCGAAGAACTTCCTCCCCGTCCGCAGCCCCTCGCAGCCGAACATCTTCCCCGGCGTGACGTCCCCGCCGCGGGTGCGCTCGACCAGGTCCTCCCATGCTTCCTCAGGCATGCGGGGGAGCATGCCAGCGACCACCGACAGCGTGGTCGTCCCGAGTGGGCCCGGAGGGTCCGCGCAGGGACGACTCAGCGGCTCAGCCCAGGCCGGGACGGCACCTGGTCGCGGTGTCGTCCGGAGGACGACAGATCACAGAGTCCGCGGTGTCGTCTGGAGGCCGACGAATCACAGAGTGTGGACGACGTGGAAGGCCTCGGCGAGCCGGCCGTCGGGGAGGCCGAACCGCTTCGCGGTCTGCCGCATCCAGCCGGTGACGAACGCGTCGATGTCGGGGTTGTGGCTGACCTGCGTCACGTGGCTGTGCAGGGCCGCGAGCTTCCGGTCGACGACGTCGGTGACGTCGACCGCGTGGTCGGCCTGCGGGCTCGCGCCGAGCCAGACCTCCGACACCGTCCACGCGTCCAGGCCCTCGTCGGCCAGCAGCTCCGGGAACGCGAACGGGTTGCGGGCGTCCGGGTAGACCGCCCGCAGCGTCGACTCGCCGACGGTCATGTGGTCGGGGTGGCTGGCGCCGATGCGGTCCCAGAAGCGCTCCGGTGAGGTGGTGAGCACCCGCTGCGGCTTCACCTGGCGGATGACGCGGCTGATGTCGCGGCGCAGGTCGAGGGTGAGCTCCAGCCGCCCGTCGGGGTAGCCCAGGAACCGGACGTCGCTCACGCCCACGGCGGCCGCGGCAGCCCGTTGCTCCGCCTGGCGCAGCGGCCCCATCTGGTCCCGCGGCGTCTCGTCGAAGCCGCCGGCGTCGCCGTCGGTGACGATGCAGTAGACGACCTCGGTGCCGGCCGCCGTCCACGTCGCGACCGTGCCGGCGCTGCCGAAGTCGACGTCGTCGGGGTGCGCGAGCACGCACAGCGCGCGCTCGACGAACGCGGCGGGTTCGCGAGGAGGCTGGGTCACCCGGCGGAGCCTAGAAGGGCTGCTCCGGCGCCGGGGCGATGCCGCGCAGCTTGTCGGGGTTGCGCACCAGCAGCACCTGCTGGATCCGGCCGTCCTCGTCGACCTCGATGGACATCGACATGAAGGGGTCGGTGCCCTCCCACCCGACGATCGCCGGAGCACCGTTCACGTCGGCCAGCGCGACCCGCAGGTCGGGGTTCTCCAGGCCCTCGGCGGAGACGGCGGCGACGAACCGCGCGACCTTGTCCGCGCCGGCGATCGGCCGGAGTGCGGCCTTGGCCTTGCCGCCGCCGTCGGTGACCAGGACGACGTCCGGTGCGAGCACGGCCAGCAGCGCCTCGACGTCGCCGCCGGCGGCCGCGGCGAGGAAGCGCTCGGTGGCCTCGCGCTGCGCCCGCCGGTCGGTGTCGAAGCGGGGACGGCGGGCCTCGACGTGCTCGCGGGCCCGGTGCGCCGTCTGCCGGACGGCGGCCTCGCTGCGCCCGAGGGCCGCCGCCACCTCGGTCACCGGCAGGCCGAAGACCTCGCGAAGGACGAACACCGCCCGCTCGGCCGGCGACAGGGTCTCGAGGACGACGAGCAGGGCGAGGGAGACCTGCTCGCCGAGCTCGGCGGCCTGGTCGGGCTCGGGGGCCGGCGGCGCACCGCCCACCGCGGGCCCGCCGGTCATGAGCGGCTCGGGCAGCCAGGGGCCGACGTAGGTCTCCCGCCGTGCGCGGGCGGAGCCGAGGCGGTCCAGGGCCAGCCGCGTGGTGATCTGCACGAGGTAGGCGCGCTCGTCGGCCACGTCGTCCCGGGCGGCGGCCGACCAGCGCAGCCAGGTGTCCTGGACGACGTCCTCGGCGTCGGCGACGCTGCCGAGCATCTGGTACGCCACCGTGAACAGCAGCCGCCGGTGCCGGTCGAACGGGGCGAGAGCCGACGTCATGCCGACGCCGGGATCTCGCAGCGGTCGCGGAACCCCTGGCTGGTCAGCCCGAGGGCGCTGTTGAACCGCGACCGGACGTTCTCCACGGCGACCATCATGGTCAGCTCGACCAGTTGCGCGTCGTCCAGCCGGCGTCGCAGCTCCGCGACCATGTCGTCGGTGACGGCGGGCGGCGTCGCCGTGACCGCCTCGGCATAGGCCATGACCTGCCGCTCGAGGTCGGTGAAGACGTCGCTGTCCCGCCAGGTCGGGACGGCGCGCAGCTTCGCCGCGTCGACGCCCTTCTGGGTGCTGATCCAGTAGCCGAAGTCCACGCACCAGGAGCAGCCGATGTCGACGGCGGACGCCATGACGGCGAGGGCCTTCAGCGTCGGGTCCAGCCGGTTCCAGCGCGCGAGGGAGGTCTCGAACCGGGCGTCGGTGAGCAGCACCCGGGGGTTGTGCCCCATGGCGGCGAGCGGGTCGGGCAGCACGCCGTAGGTGCGCCGGGCGTACCACTCGGCGAGCCGGAAGAGCCGGGTGCGGGGCGGGTCGAGCGGGATGCGGGCCATGGCGGCGTCCTCTCCGTGGGTTCCTGCCATGGAGACGACGCGGCGCTCCCGGACGTGACACGGGGCCGTGCCGGCCGGGTCCTCCCCCTCGCGACCCGACCGGCACCGGCGACCGGACCGCGCGCGCGTCCGGCCTCCGGCCCGTCCGTCTCCCGCGGGGTCAGGGCGAGGCGGGACGGGCCGGACAAAGGGGGTCAGCGGTGGGCGGGCAGTCCGTGGTCGAGCGGTGGAACGGGCACCGGCTCAGGCATGACCCTCACGTCCCTTCGGTCGCTCGTGACCGAATGAGGCGCGCGACGGCAGGCCGGATACAGCCGGAGGCAGACTGTCGTCGTGGACACCTTCACGCTGTTCCTCGCGCTGCGGCCGGAGCAGCCGCTGGACGACGACGCCGTCGACAGCCTGGGTGCTGCCCTGCGCCCCGGGGACGACGACCTGCGGATCTGGCGCGAGGAGGGGCGAGGGCTGCTGCGGGTGGCGACGGAGGGCGTCGCCGCGGACCTCGAGACGGCGCTCGGTCTCGCCCAGGCGCTCGGGGCCGAGGCGCTGGCGCGGTGCCCGGGCCAGCTGTTGGAGGTCTCCGCCATGGGGGACGAGGACTCGCTGGTCTGGCGCGCGGTGCCCTGAGGCCGGGCGCTACAGCCGCCCGCGGCCCTGGCGCAGCAGCAGCATGCCCAGCGTGGCGCCGTCGGGGCCGAGGGCGGCGCGGAAGCGGTCGAGCACCTGCTGCTCCCGGGAGAGGTTGAGCCGGGTGCCTCCGCTGGCCGACCGCAGGGCGCCGATCTGCTGCGAGATGGCCAGGCGCTTCTGGACCAGCTCGATGATCTCCGCATCGCACGCGTCGATGTCGGAGCGCAGTTCGCCGATCCGCTCCACGTCGGAACCGGTCACGGCGACGGGGGCGGCGGAGGAGGGGAGGGGGCTCATGGCATGTCCTTCGGGGGCTGGTGGCCCGCAGGTCCCCGGAGACACGAAACGCCCCGGGGCTCTTCGGGCCCGGGGCGTCTGTTGCGGCGGTTGCTCAGCCAGCGGCGACGGACACCGGATCCCGGTGGCCGTAGTAAAAGCTGACCGTGGCGAGCACGGGCAGGAGTCTGCCACACGCCGGCCGGGCGGCGCCACGACCGGTCCGCTGGGACGGGTGGGGCGCAGGTGGACGACCCCGGGGGCGTGTCACCCGTCCGGCTTACAGTGATGTGGTCATGAGCAGCGTCCAGGAAGCCCTCCCCGGGCCGCAGCAGTCCCTGCCCGGAACCGAGGCCCTCCAGCGCACCGCGAAGGGCTCGGTCGGGCGCGAGCTCGAGCGGATGCTCGCCGGGCTCAACGGTCCGCAGCGCCAGGCCGTCGTCCACGAGGGCGGGCCGCTGCTCATCGTCGCCGGCGCCGGATCGGGCAAGACCCGCGTCCTCGCGCACCGGATCGCCTACCTGCTGGGCGCCCGCCACACCCAGCCGGGCGAGATCCTCGCGATCACCTTCACCAACAAGGCCGCCGGCGAGATGAAGGAGCGCGTCGCCCACCTCGTGGGACCGCGCGCCCGCGCGATGTGGGTGTCGACCTTCCACTCGATGTGCGTCCGGATCCTGCGCGCCGAGGCGGGCAAGCTCGGGCTCAAGTCGTCGTTCACGATCTACGACCAGGGCGACTCGGTCCGCCTCATGACCATGGTGGCGCGCGACCTCGACCTCGACGCCAAGCGCTACCCGGGCCGGAGCCTGGCCGCCCAGGTGTCTAACCTGAAGAACGAGCTCATCGACGAGGAGAGCTACGTCCCGCAGACGGCGCCCGAGAAGGTGCTGGCCGAGGTGTACCGGCTCTACCAGCAGCGGCTGCGCCAGGCGCACTCGATGGACTTCGACGACCTGATCATGAACACGGTGCACCTGCTGCAGGCGTTCCCCGACGTCGCCGAGCACTACCGCCGCCGCTTCCGGCACGTGCTGGTCGACGAGTACCAGGACACCAACCACGCGCAGTACATGCTGGTGCGCGAGCTGGTCGGCGACGGGTCGGGGCCGGTCCCCATGGCGGAGCTGTGCGTCGTCGGCGACGCCGACCAGTCGATCTACGCCTTCCGCGGCGCGACGATCCGCAACATCGACGAGTTCGAGCGCGACTACCCGCAGGCCACCACGATCCTGCTGGAGCAGAACTACCGCTCGACGCAGCGCATCCTCAAGGCGGCCAACCAGGTCATCTCGCGCAACACCGGCCGTCGTCCCAAGAACCTCTGGACCGACTCCGGCGACGGCGAGCTGATCGAGGGCTACGTCGCCGACAACGAGCACGACGAGGCCGCCTGGGTCGCCGAGCAGATCGACGCCCTCGTCGACGAGGGCACGGCCCAGCCGAAGGACATCGCGGTCTTCTACCGCACCAACAACGCCTCCCGGGTCTTCGAAGAGGTCTTCATCCGGGTCGGCATGCCCTACAAGGTCGTCGGCGGGGTGCGCTTCTACGAGCGCAAGGAGGTCCGCGACGCACTGGCCTACCTGAAGGTCGTGGCCAACCCCACCGACATCGTGAGCCTGCGCCGGGTGATCAACACCCCGAAGCGCGGCATCGGCGACCGCGCCGAGGCCTGCATCGAGAACTTCGCCGACCGCGAGCGCATCCCGTTCGCCTCGGCGCTGCGCCGCTGCTCGGAGGTTGGCGAGCTCGCCACCCGGTCGCTGAAGGCGATCCAGGAGTTCGTAGCGCTGCTGGAGGAGTTCGAGAAGCTGGTGGAGACGGGCTCCGGGCCGGCGGCGCTGCTCGAGAGCATCCTCGACCGCACCGGCTACCTGACCGAGCTGCAGGCGAGCACCGACCCGCAGGACGAGGGGCGGGTCGACAACCTCAACGAGCTCATCTCGGTGGCCGCCGAGTTCGAGGCAGCCAACCCGAACGGCACGGTCACCGACTTCCTCGAGCAGGTGTCCCTGGTGGCCGACGCCGACCAGATCCCGGTGACCGGGGACGACGCCGGCGTGGTCACGATGATGACGCTGCACACCGCCAAGGGCCTGGAGTTCCCCGTCGTCTTCCTCACCGCGCTGGAGGACGGCGTCTTCCCGCACCTGCGGGCGCTCGGTGACCCGCGGGAGCTGGAGGAGGAGCGGCGGCTGGCCTACGTGGGCATCACCCGCGCGGAGAAGCGGCTGTTCCTCTCGCGGGCGCAGGTGCGCACCAGCTGGGGCCAGCCCTCGTACAACCCGCCGTCCCGGTTCCTCGACGAGCTGCCGCCCGACACCGTGCACTGGTCACGGCTGGAGCCGGCCCCCGCGTCGTCGACGGGGTACGCCTCCGCGCAGTCGCGGGTGGCCGCGACGGGCCTGTCGACGGGCGGGCTGCGTGGCGGCGCGGGCAACCGGGCGATCATCTCCGTCGACGTCGGCGACCGGGTCAGCCACGACGCGTTCGGCCTCGGCACCGTCGTCGAGGTGACCGGCATGGGCGACAAGGCCCAGGCGACGGTCGACTTCGGCTCCGGCGGCACCAAGCGCCTCGTCCTCCGCTACGCCCCCCTCGTCAAGCTCTAGCCCGAGGAGCGGGGGCCCGGAGGGTTCCCCGACGAGCGGCTAGGACGCGCGAAGCAGGAGTGGGGTACGGCAGGGAGCCACGGACCGGAACGCAGGTCGCCCCGCGAGGCGCCGCGAGGAGCGGGGACCCGGAGGGTTCCCCGACGAGCGAGCAGGAAGGGCTCAACGCAGCAAGGGACGGCACCTGGCCGCGGTGATCGGGCAGAGCCCGATCAAATGGATATCCCGCGCTCGGCGAGCCACTCCTGGGGGTCGGTCGGGCGCCCGTCCATGCCGCCGCGGTGGATCTCGTAGTGCAGGTGGGGTCCGGTCGAGAAGCCCTCGTTGCCGACCTTGGCGATCTGGTCGCCGGCGTGCACGATGTCGCCCGCAGCCACGTTGTAGTAGCGCATGTGCCCGTAGATGTGGACGTTGCCGTCCGCGTCCTGGATGTACACGGCGTTGCCGAACCCGGACGCGCGGCCGGCCTTGAGCACCACGCCGTCGGCGGCCGTGTAGATCGGGGTGCCGAGCGGGGCGGCCAGGTCGAGGCCGTAGTGCATCTGGCCCCAGCGCTGGCAGTAGCAGGTGGTGAGGCGGCCGGAGGTGGGCAGCACGGTCTTGGGTGCGCGGGCCGCGCGGGAGGCGGCGAGCTCGCCGAGGCGGACCTGCGCCTCGGCTTCGGTGATGCTGCGCCGGACGCCGCTGTCGTCGATGCCGCCGCTGAGGGCGAGGTCGGCCGCGACGCCCAGGCCGTAGTCGGAGGCGGTGCCCGTCAGCGCGTCGTCGCTCGCGGTCAGGCCGGGAACGGCGGCGACGAGGGCGCCGACGATGAGCGCGGCGAGCCACAGGGGAGCGCGCCGGCCGGGTGGGTGGGGGAGGCGCCGCCGGGAGCGGGCGGGGGCCGGCTCGGGCTCCGCGGTCTCGGTGACCGCGAGGACGGCGACGTCGGCGGTGGTGGCGTCAGCTGGAGCGGCCGCGGCGGCGGGGATGACGGGCTTCGCCGTGCGCTCGGGCTCGGTGCGGGGCCGCTCGAGGACCTGCGGTGCACTGCTGCGAGACAAGGCGCACCTTCCCGGACGAGCGCTTCCCTGCAGAGCCGGTAGACGGCCCGTCGGGGGAGCGACGGCGGCTGTGGACGACCGGGATCCGGTATCCGCCGGTGGTCACCGGTGCCGTGATCGGACCGTAACGATGCGTCAGGGCGCGTCAAAGCACCGCACAGCACGTGTCGCAATATGTGCGTGGTGTGACTGCATGTCGCTCTGGGGAGCGTCGCACAGGTGTACGACAGGTCGAGCAAAACGCGAGTCAAGCGACGGCGCTGTGTCCCGGTCGGGCGGGTACGGCGGCGTGGCGGCGGCCGGCCAGCGTCGCTGCCACCTCGTCGACGACGGACCGGTGACGGGGCAGGCTCATGTGCCCGATGCCGTGGACGAGGATGTTCCGGGCACCGAGGTCGGGGTGGTCGCAGCGCCCGGAGCTGGTCGGCAGCACCATCTGGTCCAGGTCGCTGTAGATCGCCGTGATCGTCGTCCGGCAGCCCGCCGCGGGCTCGGCGAGCTCGCGCAGCAGCGGTGAACCCGGCCGGAGCTGGCGGATGAGGGGCGTCGGCACCATGTGGGCGAGCAGCGATCCCTGGTGCGGCGTCCCCAGGGTCACCAGGGACTCGACGCGGCGGTCGCCCCCCTGCCGCTGGACGAAGTAGCGCGCGATCAGCCCGCCGAGGCTGTGCCCGACGACGTGCACCCGGTCGTGCCCGGTCTGCGCGCATATCCGCTCGACGTGCGCGCCCAGGTCGGCCGCTCCGCGGGCGATGTCGGTGAGCAGGGGGCTGTAGTTCCAGGTGCAGACGTCGGCGAATCCGCGCCGCCGCAGGCTGCGCTGCATCACCGAGAAGACCGAGCGGTTGTCCACGAGGCCGTGCACGAGCAGGACCGGGGTGCGGGCGGCGAGCGGGTCGTCGGCAAAGAGCGCGCGGACGGCGGCGGGCTGCTCGCCTGGCCGGAGCCGGGGGTCGAGGCGCAGGACGGGGGTCCGGGCGCCCAGCGGGTACATGAGGACGTGGGCGCCCACCCAGGCCAGCTCCGTGAGCCCACCGGTGAGCGTCGACGGCGAGCAGAGGGCGCGCAGCCCGGCCCGTGGTGCATGATCCGCCGGCGACGCGGTGTGCGACGCTGGGCACGCGTCCGGGGCACTCCCTGGGTGCATGGCCGATCTCCCCGACTGTCGTCTCACCGGCAGCGGCGCGGGTTCGGCCTTGCTGGTTCAGCGGATGGGTGTCCGTTGCTCTCTCTGTAATGCGCCCGTGTGGCGGACGTCACACATGGACTCCAGGACCATCGGCGGATCGAGTCCGGTTCGTGACCGGATCGCCGCCTTCCGTGACCATCCGACCGCCTCCGCGACCGCACACTGGGACCGTCGTCGAGACCACCGGCGGACCTGGCGACCGAAGGGGGAACCGTGTCCCGCGACGCCCGTTCAGGGGCGGCCAGCCGCCGCGCGACGCCGACGGCCCGCCGCACCGCGACCCGCACGACGCCGTCCGCGCGCCGCATCGGGACGCCGGTCCGAGCGGCCGCGGCTCCGGGGGAAGGCCTCGTCGTCGGCACCGTCCCCGGCGGTGTCCGGGTCACCGGCGTCCTGCTCGTGCTGGCGGCTCTGGCCGGCCTGGCCGCGATCTTCCCCACCTACCTCGTCGTCGGCGGCGAGGAGTTGTCGGCCGCGGACGGCTTCGGCAGTGTGCTCGTCGCACTGCTCGTGCCGGTGGCTCACCTGACTGTCGGCGTCACGCTGCTGCGCGGCGCCGTCCCCAAGTTCGGCCTCGCCTACGCCGCGGTCGCCGGATCGCTGGGCGTCGGGCAGTTGCTGATCGAGATCTACCGGGGGAGCAGTTCCACCGCCCGGCCGGGTGTCGAGGTGCTGGCGGGGGAGCGGGTGCTCACCATCGGTGTGGAGCCCGGTCCCGGCTGGGTCCTCGGCGTCGTCGCCCTCGCGCTGACCGTCCTCGCCGGCGTCGTGGCCGTCGCCACGTGGGGCCGCACGGTCATGGAGGACGGCGGGGCGCTCGACCCCGCCCGCTCGGCGCTGGCCGGTGCCTCCGTGCTGCTCGGCGTCGCGACGGTCCTGTGCCTGGCCCTCCCGGCCGCCGACGTCCCCGACCGGCTGGTCACCGATCCCGCGACCGGGCTGGAGACCGTGGTGACACAGGAGGGGCCGCAGGCGCTGCTGGAGCGCCCCGGCCTGGCGCTGTTGGGTGGGCTGCTGCTCGCCGGCGCCCTCGTCCTCTGCTCCGTCGTCGCGCCCTCGCTGCGGCCGCGGCTGGCAGCGGTCGGCGGGCTGCTCGCCGTGTCCGTCGCCGTCCTCGGCGCTGCCCTGAGCGGCATGCGGGACGCGGCCGCCTCCGACGACCTCGAGTGGACCGTCCCCGGCGCCGGCCTGCTGGTCAGCGGGCTCGGCTTCGCCGGGCTCACCGTCCTCGCCTGGCGCCTGCGCCGCCGTTCCGGCTGAATCGGCCCCGTCCCGAGGCTCGCGCCGAGCCTGGTGACGTACTGGAACGGCCCCGCTATAGGGGCCCGGCGCGAGCCTGCGAGTGGTGGGGGCAGTGGGGGTCCTGTTACTAAGCTGCGCGTCGTGGACGAACGCATCCGGGTGGTCATCGCCAAGCCGGGCCTCGACGGTCACGACCGCGGCGCCAAGATCGTGGCCCGCGCCCTGCGCGACGCCGGCATGGAGGTCGTCTACACCGGCCTGCACCAGACGCCGGAGCAGATCGTGGAGACCGTCGTCCAGGAGGACGCCGACGCCGTCGGCCTCTCCGTGCTCTCCGGCGCCCACATGACGCTCTTCGCCCGTCTGCGCGAGCTGATGGACGAGCGCGGGATCGACGACGTCGTCGTCTTCGGGGGCGGGATCATCCCCGACGAGGACATCCCCGAGCTCGAGCGCCTCGGCGTGGGACGCATCTTCACGCCGGGCGCCACCACGACCGAGATCGTCGACTGGGTCCAGCAGAACGTCGGCGCCCCCGCGTAGCCCTCAGCCGACGACGGGCACCGTGAGGTGCTGGTCCCGCCCCGGACCGGTGGTGAGGGTGACCGGCTGCGGGAGGGTGGATCCGCGGTAGGCGAGGTCGCCGCCCGCGAGGACGACGGCGAGCCGGTGGCCGGGCTCGAAGCGGTGCACGATGGCCGGCAGCTCGACAGCGAACGGCCTGGTGACGTCGCCGACGCGGACCGGCGAGATGAGCCGGTCCGGCAACTCGGCGGCGCCGTCCGGGCCGATGTCGTGACCCTTCGCGTGGACCACCTGCTCGCCGGGCCGGTGCGTCCGGCCGGGCCGGAGATGGGGCGAACGGGCGACGCACCCTGTGATGCACCCCACGGCTTCCCGCTGCGTACAACGCCCGAGGGGGCGGGCTGGTTACGGGCGGGCTACGGTGCCTGTTCGTGGATCTCTTCGAGTACCAGGCCCGTGACCTGTTGGCCTCGCACGGCGTCCCCGTGCTCCCCGGCGGCGTCGCCGAGACGCCCGAGGAGGCGGAGGCGATCGCCCGCGAGATCGGGCAGACCGTCGTCGTCAAGGCGCAGGTGAAGACCGGCGGCCGCGGCAAGGCCGGCGGCGTGAAGCTCGCCGACAACGCCGAGGACGCCAAGGCGCGCGCCCAGGACATCCTCGGGCTGGACATCAAGGGGCACATCACCCACAAGGTGATGGTGGCCCAGGCCAGCGACATCGCCGAGGAGTACTACTTCTCCTACCTGCTCGACCGCTCCAACCGCACCTTCCTGGCCATGGCCTCGAAGGAGGGCGGCATGGATATCGAGCAGCTCGCGGTCGAGCGGCCCGAGGCGCTGGCTCGCATCCCGGTCGACGCGAGCAAGGGCGTCGACGAGGCCAAGGCGGCCGACATCGTGGACGCGGCCGGCTTCCCGGCCGAGGTGCGCGACCAGGTCATCGCGATCGCCGTCCAGCTGTGGGACGTGTTCGCCAAGGAGGACGCCACCCTGGTCGAGGTCAACCCGCTGGCCAAGGCGCCCGACGGCACCGTCCTCGCGCT
>DASQTE010000167.1:0-4692 GCA_035642035.1 Blastococcus sp. | reverse complement strand
CCGCAACGACCTGCCGCTGTCCCGTGCCGGGCGGGCGGAGGCGGAGGCCGCGGCGCATCGCGCGCGGGACCTCGGCGTCGAGGTGGTGCTCGCCTCGCCGCTGCGGCGCACGCGGGAGACGGCCGAGATCGTGGCCGGCGCCCTGGGCCTGCCGGTGACGCTGGACGACGACCTGGTGGAGCTCGACTTCGGCGACCTGGAGGGCCTCACCTTCGACGAGGCCCGCAGCAAGCACCCGCTCGCCGCCCGGCGCTTCCTCGACGACGTCACCGTGGCCGCCCCGGAGGGGGAGTCGATCGCCGACGTCAGCGTGCGCGTGGCGCGGGCCCGGCGGCGCGTCCTGGCCGAGCACTCGGGGCGGACGGTGCTCGTCGTCAGCCACGTGACGCCGATCAAGCTGCTGCTCGCCGCCGGCCTGGGCGCCGGCGACGAGGTCGTGCACCGGGTGTTCCTGGAGGCTGCGTCCCTCTCGTCGGTCGCCTGGTCTACGGACGGGCGGACCTCCGTCCGGCTCGTGAACGACACCTCGCACCTGCGCTGACGTGACCGTCCGCCGCCTCGTCGCCGCGGACGTCGCCGGTCTCGGCTGGCTCGAGGACGGCACCCGCGAGGGCGTCGCGGTGGCCGTGGCCGCGGGGTGGGCAGCGCGCTGCTGTCCGAGGCGCACCGGCTGCTCGCCGGCAGCGGCCACGCGGCGGTGGAGCTCGGCGTTGACGACCGCAACCACCGGGCAGCGGCGCTCCACCGGAGGTCGGGCTACGTCGTGGTCGGCACCGGAGCGGACGCCGGACCGGACGGTCCGGAGCCGTGGACGCTGATGCGTCTCGAGCCGGCAGATCACACGCGCAGGAACAGGTAGGCCGCGACCGCGATCCCGAAGGTCACGATGAGGACCCGCAGCGGCCCGGTCGGGATGCGGGTGGCGATGCGGGCGCCCAGGAAGCCGCCGAGCAGGTTGACCGGCGCGGCGACGGCGACGACGTCCCAGTGCACGTCGCCGAAGAAGCCGAAGACGATCAGGGTGACCGAAGCGGTGATCGCCGACAGCGCGGACTTCAGCGCGTTGGCCAGCTTCAGCCGGTGCAGCGCGATGCCGAGGACGCCGACCAGGATGACGCCCATCGCGCCGCCGAAGTAGCCCCCGTACACGGTGGCCAGGAGGAGGGCGACGTACACCCAGGCCGGGTCGCGGTCGACGCCGTCCTCGCGCTCGCGCAGCCGCCGCGTGAGGAGCGGCTGGACCGCGAGCAGCAGGCTGGCCAGGAGCACGAGCGCCGGGACGACGAGGTCGAAGGCCGCGGACGGGGTGGTGAGGAGCAGGACGCTGCCGGCCGTCCCGCCGGCGAGCGCCACCAGACCGAAGCGGACGAGCCGCCCCCGCTGGCCGGCGTACTCGCGGCGGAAGCCGGCGACGCCGCCGAGGTAGCCCGGCCATTGCGCCACGGAGTTGGTCACGTTGGCCGCGACCGTCGGGAGGCCGAGGGCCACGAGGGTCGGGAAGAGGATCAGCGAACCGCCGCCGGCGATGGAGTTGACCACCCCGGCGACGAAGGCGACGCCCGCGACGATGACCAGGTCGGCAGCGGGCACGAGCGGCGAGCCTACGGTGGCCCGCGGCGGCTGACCTCCTCCGCGCGGTACGGCACCCGTCCGCGCCGTGTTCCCCGAGGTCGACGACCACACCGCGCGGACGACCTGCGCGGCAGACTGCGCCCCATGCCGACTCCTCTGCCCGACGACTGGCAGCGTGCCCTGGTCGTGGCCGCGCACCCCGACGACATCGAGTACGGGATGGCCGCGGCCGTCGCCGTCTGGACGGCCAAGGGCAAGGAGGTCCACTACCTCCTCGCGACCCGCGGCGAGGCCGGGATGGCCGGGGTGCCGCCGACGGAGGCCGGGCCGCTGCGCGAGGAGGAGGAGCGGCGCTCGGCCGCCGTCGTCGGCGTCAGCGAGGTGGAGTTCCTCGACCACCGCGACGGCACGCTCGTCGCGGGCCCCGAGCTGCGCCGCGACCTGGCCGCGGCCATCCGGCGGCACCGCCCCGAGCTCGTCGTCACCGGTTACTTCGGCGCGACATGGACGCCGCCCGGCGTCTCGCCGGCGTACGTGAACTCCGCCGACCACCGGGCGCTCGGCCAGTGCGTCATCGACGCCGTGGCCGATGCCGGCAACGAGTGGATCTTCCCCGACATCACCGAGGAACGCTGGAGCGGCGTGCAGTACATCGCCGTCGGCGAGATGTCCGACCCGCCGCACGAGGTGGACGTGAGCGACGCGGTGGAACTGGCTGTCGCCTCCCTCACCGAGCACCGCCGCTACCTCGAGCTGCTGTCCGACGACCCGGTCGAGGACCAGGCCCGCCAGGTCGTCGACATGTCGACACTGACCGAGGACGGGCGACGCCGCGTCGGCTTCCGGCTGTTCTGGGGGTGAACCCCGAGGTCGCGGGCGTGGCGGCGGCGGCCTCGGGGTAGGTCGGGCGGGTGCGGAGAATCGTGAGCCTGCTGGTGCTGGTCTGGCTCGTCATCGGCGTGATCGCGACGGTGCAGCGCGGCTACTTCAGCAGCGGCGAGACCGACTGTGCCGGCGTCAGCACGATCGTCGTCACGATCCTGGCCGGGCCGCTCAACTACGTCGGCGTCAACCCGCAGGTGGACTGCCCGGAGCTCCCGGAGCCGAGTCCGTAGCCCGGGCGGCCCTACACTGATCATCACGACGGACGAGTCGGCCGGGCGGTCGCGTCGGCGGGGGAGATCCCGTCGCCGAGGAACGTCCGGGCTCCACAGGGCAGGGTGGTCGTCAACAGCGACCCGGGGTGACCCGCGGGACAGTGCCACAGAGAACAGACCGCCAGTGCTCGCACTGGTAAGGGTGAAACGGCGGTGTAAGAGACCACCGCACACCGGGTGACCGGTGTGGCTCGGTAAACCCCACCCGGAGCAAGGTCAAGAAGGGACGGCGGGAACGCCGTCCTGCGCAGGCGTTCGAGGGTGGCCCGCCCGATGCCTGCGGGTAGACCGCTCGAGCCTGCCGGCAACGGCAGGCCTAGATGGATGACCGCCCATCGGGAGGCCGCGAGGCACCCGTGGACAGAACCCGGCGTACAGGCCGACTCGTCCGTCGTCCTGTGCAAGGTCGTGGTGCCTCAAACCGCTCAGCTGCTCACACAGGTGAGCGATGCGCCTGCCCCGGCCGGGACTCGCACGAGCCGAGCTCAGTGCGGGAGAGCCGAGAGCCCCGCGTCACCCGTGGGCGGTGCGGGGCTGCCGGTGCGTCACGGAGGCCGGGTCAGCCGGCGCGGCGCAGCTGCACACCCTCCGCCGGGTCCCAGCCCTGGTACAGCGGGTCCCAGACGTCGGCGTCGAGGAGCAGGTACGTCTCCAGGCGCAGCAGGCCCGAGGCCCGGAAGACGGCGACGTTGCGCTGGGCGGTGCTGCTCGGCACTGTCTCCACCGCGGCGGTCGCGTCGGCGGGGTCGCCGAGGACCCACTCGCGGATGGTCTCGACGACGACGACGGAGCCGGTGCCGTCCCGGTCCCACGTGAAGGCGTGGGCCGAGAGCTCCCAGCCGCCGCCGTCCGCAGGGGACAGGTCGAAGCGGTCCTCGTACCGGCGGACGGCACCAGAAGGCAGCTCGACCTCGATGCCCTGGACCGTGGCGTGCTTGAACGGGTTCACGACACTCGTCGCCTCTCATCTGGCCGGCGCGGGGTGCGGCGGCTCACAGGTCCTGTCGGCGCATCTGGACCCGCACTGCAGCAGATGGACGGAACCGGGGGCCGGTCGTCACCCGTAGGGGTGGAGCCGGCCCCCGACGTCAGTTCTCGATCGCCCAGCTCTGGACGATCATCTGGCGCGACGGCGGGCTCGGCGTCCCGGACGGGTCGTTGATGTAGACACGCGCACGGAGCGCGGGCTCACCCGTGGCGCTGCACGTCGACGAGCCGGGACACACGAAGACGGTCAGGTAGACGATCGTCCCGCCCGGTCCGTACCCAGGAGAGTCGTCGGGGAGCTCGATGACCGGCCCCGAATAGGTGATCGCGCCGGTCTCCTTGATCGACAGCACACGGGAGACGACGCCGAACCGGAGCACCTGCGCCGTGATGTTGCTCAGCGTCAGGTCGACCGCCGCGGCCGGCGCGTACGTCGTCCCCTGCACGAACAGCCTGCCGGCGTAGCTGGTGGCCGTCGAGAGGACGGCGCAGGCCCCGGCGGTGGTGTACGCCCGATTGATGCACGTGCTCGTGGCGTTCTCGCCGCGAACGGGGACGGTGTACGTCAGGTCCAGGGCGACCGCGTCGATGACCTCCGAGCCGGTGGCGGTCATGGTGGACGTGTACGTCACCGAGCCACCGCCCGTGCCGGTGGTGACCAGGCCGGCGGCCTGCGCCGCCGTCAACGTCACCGTCTCGGTGGCACCCGGCGACCGTGCTGACACGTTCGCGATCGGGATGGTCGCGGTGCCCGCGGAGGTGGTCACGTCGAGGCTCCGGGACGTGGCCTGCGAGGACGTGCCGTAGGTGAGCCGCAGCGTCGCACCGGTGACCGTGGCGCCCGCCGGGATCCCGGGTGGCGTGAAGGCGGAGAAGGTCAGGCTCCCCGTTCCCGTGGTCGGTGCCGGAGTCGGCGTCGTGCCGCCGCCTCCGCCTCCGCCTCCGCCCCCGCCGTTGCCGTTGCCGTTGCCGTTGC
>DASQTE010000166.1:0-4191 GCA_035642035.1 Blastococcus sp. | reverse complement strand
AGCGGGGGCAGGGGCGGCAGCGGGGGGTGGGCGCCGGTCTGCGGACGCGGGGGAGCCGAGGCCACCGCCAGGTCGTCGCGCGACGGCGGCCGGGCCGGGTCGGCGACGTGCGAGCTGACCTCGAAGACGCCGGTGGGCAGGTCGGCGTCCAGCTCGAGCCGGACGGTGACCTTGTCGAAGACCTGGTAGCCCTCGTCGTCGATGTGCTCGGACACCATGTCGGCGAGCTCGGAGGCCAGCTGGTCCGACCACTGCCCGAGGTGCTCGAAGTCGGTGCGGCCGAGGGTCACCACGTAGACGTTGGGCACGAGCACGCGGCCCTCGCCCATGACCGACTTCTGCTCGTCGGCCTCGCGCTGGAGCGCCTTGGCGATCTCGGCGGGGTGCACCTTTCCCTTGAAGATGCGGGCGAAGGCGAGCCCGACCATGCCTTCGAGGCGCCGCTCGAAGCGCTGCAGCACACCCACAGTCGCTCCTCTGCGCTCGTCCGGTCGTCCCAATGTGCCAACAGCGATCGTAGCGGGGACGCGCCGCCCCGACCGGCCGGTCACCCGCGACCTGCCGGAGTTGTCGACATCTGCGGGGACATCGACCGGGCAACGACCCACCCCCCGGCCTGGCTACGACCCCCTGACTGCTAATCTCGTCGGGCGCCAGGGCAAGTGGCGGAATGGCAGACGCGCACGGTTCAGGTCCGTGTGTCCGAAAGGACGTGGGGGTTCAACTCCCCCCTTGCCCACCAGCTCGACCAGCACCCCGTCCACCGGTTCGCCCGGGGGCGGGGTTCTCTGCTTCCTGGCTCAGGTCAGCCGGCGTCGGTCCTCCGGGCCGTCCCCCCGGCGGGTGAGCGTCTGCGCCAGCAGGACGGCGCCCCACGGGCCGATGACCCACACCGGCCAGAAGTAGAGGAACTCCCAGGTGGCCAGCGAGGTCGCCGCCCAGATCACCAGCACGATCAGCGAGGTCGTCAGCCAGGACCGCCAAGAGTGCGGGTCGGCGTCCCAGCCGCCCGGAGCGTGCGCGGCCGGGGCGGCTGGTGCGGCAGCCGGCCGCGGAGCGACGGCGGTCGAGGGCAGGTCGGCGGTGATCTGGTCGAGCTCGCCGTAGGTCTTCGCCGCGTAGGCCCGCGCCAGCCGCTCGTCGTACTCGTCCATGGTCAGCCGGCCGGCGGACATGTGGCGGCCGAGGATCTCGGCGACGGCCGTGCGGTCGGCGTCGGCGGCGCGGAGGTGGGGCTCGGGCATCGCGTCTCTCCTGGTGCGGGAGCTCCCAGTCTGGTCCGCGGGCAGGGTCCGGGTCCACTGACGGACGTCACGGGTTCCGCATGCCACCGTGTCAGGTGCGGGCCGTCGTCGTCAGGCCGGTGGCGGGCCGCCACGACGAGATCATCAGCGCGTTCTTCTCGTCGTTCAGCGCAATCAGCACCACCTGGTCGAGCTCGACCCGGAACAGCTCGAAGCCCATGTGCTGCGCCGCGACCCCGGCCTTGGCCGCGAAGTCCGCGCGCTCGTCGGGATCGGTGACCGGCAGCGCGCGGCCACCGAGCTTGGCGTCGGCCTCGAACGCGTCGGGTTCGGGACTGCCGCTGTGCAGCATGAACCGCGGGTCGCGGCGCAGGTCGGTGAACTTCACCGACCCCGGCATCCCGGCCAGCCACGGCTCTTCCGCGACGAAGTCCATCTCGATGCCGCTGATCCGCGGCGACCCGTCGCGCCGGAGGGTGGCGAGGTACTTGTGCCGGCGCGCGTCGAAGGCGGCGCGCACCCGGGCGGCGAACTCCGGCTCCTGGGACACGACGTCGGCGAAGGTGGCCATGCGGCACTCTGCACCCGACCGCCGACAGGTGGGGGTCAGCTCGTCGCGGGGACGGCCTCCCGGGCCAGCGACTTGCCGATCACCATCCGCTGGATCTGGTTGGTGCCCTCGAAGATCTGCATGACCTTCGCCTCGCGCATGTACCGCTCGACCGGGAACTCGCGGGTGTAGCCGGCGCCGCCGAGCACCTGGACCGCGTCGGTCGTGACCTTCATGGCGGCGTCCGTGGCGACCAGCTTGGCGATGCTGGCCTGCCGCGAGTAGTCCTTGCCGGCGTCCTTGCGCCGCGCGGCGACCAGGTAGGTGGCGCGGGCCGACTCGACGGCGGCCGCCATGTCGGCCAGCACGAAGGCCAGGCCCTGGTGCTCGATGACCGGCCGGCCGAACGCCTCGCGCTCCCCGGCGTACCGCACGGCGACGTCGAGGGCGGACTGGGCGAGCCCGACGGCGACCGCGCTCACGCCCAGGCGGCCCGAGTCGAGGGCGGCCAGGGCGATGGACAGCCCGCGGCCGCGCTCGCCCACGAGACGGTCGGCGGGCACCGGGACGTCGTCGAGACGGACGGCCGCCGTCGTCGAGCCGGTCATGCCCATCTTCTCCTCGGGCCGGGCGGTGCCGAAGCCGGGCAGGTCCGGGGTGAGGTGGAAGGTGGAGATGGCCCGCTCGCCGTCGTCCGGCGTGCGCAGGAACGTCGAGTAGAAGTCGGCGTGCCCGCCGTGGGTGACCCAGGCCTTCTCCCCGATGGCGATCCAGCCGTCGTCGCTCACCTTCGCGGCGGCGCGCATGGCGGCCGGGTCGGAGCCGGCGTGCGCCTCGGACAGGCAGTAGGCGCCCAGCAGCCGCCCGCCCACCATGTCGGGCAGCAGGTCGCGGCGCTGGGCCTCGGTGCCGAACCGGTCGATCGGGAAGCAGGCGAGCGTGTGCACGCTGACCCCGAGGGCGACGCTCGCCCAGCGGGCAGCCAGCTCCTCGACGACCTGCAGGTAGACGGCGTAGGGCTGTCCACCGCCTCCGACGTCCTCGTCGAACGGGAGGCCGAGCAGGCCGGCCTCCCCGAGCGTGCGGAACACCTCGCGGGGGAAGCGCTCCTCGCGCTCGTACTGCGCGGCCTTCGGCGCGAGCTCGGCGTCGGCCAGCTCGCGGGTCAGCGCCAGCAGGTCGTGCGCCTCGGGGGTGGGCAGTTCGCGGTCGACCGGCACGGTGCTCCCTCGTCGGTATCAGTCCCCGTGACTGTACGAGCGCCGCGGGCCCGGCCACCGGTCGAGCAGCGGCGGCGGCGAGGATGGCCCCGTGCGGATGGAGCAGGTGCCCTGGGACGACCCGGACGTGCAGCGGCTGACCGAGGACCAGCAGACCGAGGTCCGGGCCCGCTACGACGGCAAGGACGAGCCCGGCACGCACCCTTCGGCCGCCGACGTCAGCGTCGTCATGGTGGCCCGGGACGACGACGGGACGGCGCTGGGCTGCGGCGCCCTTCGTGCGCTGGGGGACGGCGTCGCCGAGGTCAAGCGCATGTACGTGGTGCCGGCCGCCCGGGGGCGCGGCGTCTCCCGCGCCGTGCTCGGCGCGCTCGAGGACGCCGCCCGGGAGCGCGGGTGGACGACGCTGCGGCTGGAGACCGGACCGCGGCAGCCCGAGGCGATCGGCCTGTACGTCTCGGCCGGGTACGGCCCCATCCAGGCGTTCGGTGGGTACGTCGACGACCCGGACGCCGAGGAGTCCCTCTTCTTCGAGCGGGTCGTCCACCTGGGCTGACCGCCGGCTACGGAGCGGGACCGCGGATGACGATCTCGGTGCCGTCCGGGCGGTAGGTGCGCCACCTGACGGTGCCGGGATCACGGGCGACGCGGAAGCCGCCTTCGTGGACGGCGGTGTGATGCCGTTCGCAGATCAGCGCGCCGTTGTCGCAGGAGGTCTCTCCGCCCCATGCCCAGTGATCGACATGGTGGATGTCGCACCAGGCGGGCGGGGCGGTGCAGCCGGTGAACACGCAGTGCGGGTCGCGCGCCTCGATGGCGCGCCGGATCCCGGCCGGCGCGGTGCGTTGTTCCCGGCCCACGTCGAGGGGAAGGCTGTTCGGGCCGGTGAGGATCCGGGAGACGCTTGCGTCACAGGCGAGCCGGCGGGCGGTCTCGGCGGGAACGTGGCCGGCGAAGGACAGCTCGGCATGACCAGGCGCCCCTCGCTCGGCGCACAAGGCCATCAGGTCCACGGTGACCCGTATGTGCGGGCGCTGGCCGCGCACGTCGGGGAGCCGGTCACCGTGGAGCGCCTGACGGCACAGCTCCACGAGGGCATCTCCCTGCCGTTCGGCGTGGGTGCGGCGGTCACCAGCGGGTCGGTGACCGTTCATGACCGCCTCGAGCGCGGTGTGCA
>DASQTE010000165.1:0-2439 GCA_035642035.1 Blastococcus sp. | reverse complement strand
CCCCTTGGCGGGCTCGAGCCGCGTGAGCTGGCACACCCAGGCGGCCGCGCACGACCGCCTCGAGGCCCACGTGCTGCGGGCGATCGCCGAGACCGGCGTGCAGGGACGCACCCGGACGGCGGTCATGGAGCGCCCGGTGTTCCAGGCGCTCTCCGCCGCGGCCCAGGGAGCCGATCTCATCGTCGTCAGCTCGCACAGCAAGTCCCTGCTCCGCCACGCGATCCCACGCCCCCTGACCCGCCGGCTGGCCCGTGGCGCCTGACCGACCGTGACCGGGACGCCGCGAGGCGCTCCCGGATCGCTTCCCGGGCCCGGCCAGGGCCCCTACCGTCGGGCCGTGCCCCCGCCCGACTCCCTGGCCGCCCCACCGGACGGCCCTGCCCCGTCGTCCGGTGGCGACACCCGGGCCGTCCCGGTGCTCACGGCCGCCCTGCGCGCGGCCGCGTCCGGCAGCCAGCTCGAGGCGACGCTGCAGGACATCGTGCGGGCCGCGGTCCAGCACGTGGATGCCGCGTACGGCGCCATGGGGGTGCTGACGGCGGACGGGCAGCGGCTCGACCGCTTCGTCATCGTGGGGATGAGCGACGAGGACCGCGACCGGATCGGCCGGCGGCCCGAGGGGCGCGGCATCCTCGGTCTGCTGGTGGCCGAGCCGGTCCCCCTGCGCCTGGACGACCTGACCCGGCACTCCGCCTCCACGGGATTTCCTCCAGGGCACCCGCCGATGCGCTCCTTCCTCGGGGTCCCGGTCCGCGTCGGCGAGGCTGTGTTCGGCAACCTGTACCTCACCGAGAAGCGGACGGGAGGCCCGTTCACCCCGGCCGACTCCGAGATCGTGCAGGCCCTCGCGGCGGTCGCCGGACTGGCCATCGAGAACGCCCGGCTGGCGGAGCGGGCCGAGAACCGCCGCCGGTGGGAGCACGCGGCCGCCGAGATGGCCACCGCCCTGCTGTCGGGGGCCGACCCGGACGACGTGCTCCGAGCCGTGGCGACGCAGGTCTCCGCGCTCACCCACGCCGACATGGCCGGCGTCCTCTCACCCAGCGGCGACGACCCGGACACGATGACGATCGTCGCGGCCGTCGGGCACGCCGCCGACGACGTGGAGGGGGTCCGCGTCCCCCTGGCCGGCACCGCGCTCGGGGCCAGTCGCGCGGAGGGCGAGTCCCAGCTCATCGAGGACATCAACAGCATGCCGATGGTCGGCACCCGGGCGGCCGTCGTCGTCGAGCTCACCGCGGGGTACGGCCCGGCCCTGGCGGTCCCGCTCGGCAGCGAACCCAACCGGGGGCTGCTCGTGAGCCTGCGCGCCGGGGGCCGCCCGGCGTTCTGCCCCGACGAGCTCGACCTGCTGACGGCGTTCGCCGCGCAGGCCTCGGTCGTCCTCGAGCTGGCCCACGCCCAGCAGCGTGCCCACCGGCTGCAGGTGCAGGCCGACCGCGACCGGATCGCCCGCGACCTGCACGACCACATCGTGCAGCGCATCTTCGCCACCGCGCTCTCGCTGGACCGCCTGGGCCGGTCGCTGGAGAACGACCGCCGGGACGTCTCGGCCGCCCTCTCCCAGCGCGTGGACGACCTGCACGGCACCATCGAGCGGATCCGGACGTCGATCTTCGACCTGCGCGAAGCGGAGGACCCGTCGACGACGGGTCTCCGGCGCCGTCTGGCCGAGATCATCCGCTCGATCACCGAGGGCCACGAGGTCCGGCCGGACCTGCGGCTGCGCAGCGAGCGCGAGGAGCTGCCGCCCGACCTCCTCCTCGACCTGGTGGCGGTGGTGCGGGAACTCGTCACCAACGTGGTGCGGCACGCGCAGGCCCGGCGCATGACGGTGAACGTCGAGGTGGAGGCGACCGCGCGCGTGGTGGTCACCGACGACGGCCGGGGGTTGCCCCCCGTCACCGTCCGCAGCGGGCTGGCGAACCTCGCCGACCGGGCCGAGCGACGCGGCGGCGAACTGTCGTGCCGGTCGTCGCCGACGGGGACCGAGATCCGCTGGACGGCCCCGCTGCAGGCCTGAGCTCATCCCCCGGCGCGGTCGCGCAGCTCCGTCGCGAGGATCGCCGCCTGCGTCCGCCGCTCGAGGCCGAGCTTGGCCAGCAGGTGGCTGGTGTAGTTCTTCACCGTCTTCTCGGCCAGGCCCATCCGGGTGCCGATCTGACGGTTGGTCAGGCCCTCGCCGATGAGCTGCAGCACCGTGCGCTCCTGCTCGGTGAGCACGGCCAGCCGGCGGTCCCGCTCGGCCGGGCGGCGGCGCGCCGAGGCCGCGGCGCCGACGTCCCGGTCGAAGAGCGTGCCGCCGTCGGCGACGGTCCGGACGGCGGTGACCAGCGCCGAACCGCGGACCTGCTTGAGCAGGAAGCCCGACGCGCCGGCCCGTACCGCCGCCTCGAGTGCGTCCTGGTCGGAGTAGCTGGTCAGGACCAGGCAGCGCAG
>DASQTE010000164.1:0-6268 GCA_035642035.1 Blastococcus sp. | reverse complement strand
AGGCAGGCGACGACGCGGCGGCGGAGCGGACGACGGCCGCGGACACCACCCCGCGCCGCCCCTCCCTGTCGCCGTCGCGGGCCGCCGACTTCAAGACCTGCCCGCTCCTCTACCGCTTCCGCACCATCGACCGGCTGCCCGAGCGCAAGAGCCTGGCGGCGGTGCGCGGCACGCTGGTGCACTCGGTGCTCGAGCGCCTCTACGACCTGCCCGCGCGCGAGCGCACGGCCGACGCGGCCCGGGAGCTGGTCGCCCCGGCATGGGAGGAGCTGCGGGCCGACCCGGAGGTCGCCGAGCTGTTCGCCGAGGGCGGTGCCGCGGACGACGGCCCCGAGCCCCCGTCGCTCGAGGCGTGGCTGGCCTCGGCCGGCACGCTGGTCGAGAAGTACTTCACGCTGGAGGACCCGACCCGCATCCAGCCGCACGGCCGCGAGGAGCTGGTCGAGGTGACCCTGCCCGACGGGCTCCTGCTGCGGGGCTACGTCGACCGGCTCGACGTAGCCCCCACCGGCGCGCTGCGGGTGGTCGACTACAAGACCGGCGGCGTGCCGCGCGAGGCCTTCGAGGCCAAGGCGCTGTTCCAGATGAAGTTCTACGCCCTGGTGCTGTGGCGCACCCGCGGCGTCGTGGCCGCGCAGCTCAAGCTCATCTACCTCGGCGACGGCGACACGCTCACCTACGCGCCCGACGAGGCCGAGCTGCTCCGCTTCGAGCGCACCCTGCAGGCGATCTGGGCCGCCATCGAGCGCGCCGTGGCCACCGGCGACTTCCGGCCGAACAAGACCCGTCTCTGCGGCTGGTGCGACCACCAGGCGGTCTGCCCGGCCTTCGGCGGCACTCCCCCGCCGTTCCCGGCGGAGGCCGCCGCCGCGGCGGGCTGGCAGACCGTGCTGCCCGTCGTCGAACGCGACTGACGAAGGGCCCCACTGCCCCCGGCGGGCCCCTGCAGCGGGCCGTTCACCAGCCGGTGGTGCCGTCCAGCAGCTCGCGCGTCGCGTCGGCATGGCCCGAGTGCCGGGCGGTCTCCTCGATCAGGTGCAGCAGCACCCAGCGGAGGTCACGGCCGCTGCCGTCGCGGGCGGGTGTGCCGATCGGCAGCCTGCGCACGACGCCCGCCGTCTCCCACCCGCGGGCCCGGTACCGGGCGCACGCGTCGGCGACGGTCAGCTCGGGGCGTCCAACGTGCCTGCTCCTCATCCAGGTCGACGACCTTGCGGAGGATCCCGGTGCGCAGATAGCCGAGCCAGGCGAGCAGCAACTCCCGCTCGTCGTCGACCGGCGAGGGCTGCGGGCTGTCGGGGAGCTCCGGCACGCCCGCAGGCCGGCCAGCCTGCGCGCCGCGGCGGGGGCGCCCTGCGGAGCGACGACGGCCGCTACCGTCGCCGGACGGGTGACCCGGGGAGGCGCCGTGCGTGGGTACCGAGCAGACATCGCCTTCGACGGCGTACGACGGCTGCCCGGCGGGGCGCTCGTCCTGGTGGAGGACGGCGTCATCGCCGGGGTCGAGTCCGCGTCCTTCCCGGCACCCGCGGACTGCCCGGTCACCGACGGCGTGGCTCTGCTGCCCGGGCTCATCGACACGCATGTGCACCTCTGCGGCGACAGCAGCCCAAAGGCGCTGGACCAGTTCGCCGAGCTATCGCCCGACCAGCTCCAGGACGTCATCACGACGGCCGAGCAGCAACAGCTCCGGGCCGGCGTGACGACCGTGCGCGATCTCGGGGACGACCGATGGGCGGTCGTCGACCGGCTGCGCGCCGGCGGCGACGGGCCCACCGTCGTCGCGTCCGGGCCCCCGCTCACGGTCCCGGGCGGCCACTGCGCGTCGATGGGCGGCGTCGCGACGGGCCAGGACGCGTTGCGCGCCGCGGTCCGCGAGCGGGTGGACCGCGGCGCCGGCGTCGTGAAGATCATGGCCAGCGGTGGGGTCCTGACGCCGGACACCGACGTCTTCAGCTGCCAGTTCACCCTCGAGGAGATGCGCGCCGTCGTGGAGGAGGCGCATCTCCACGGGCTCCCCGTGACGGCCCACGCCCACGGGCTGTCGGCGGTGGAACGCGCGGTCGAGTGCGGCGTCGACGGCATCGAGCACTGCAGCTGCCTGACGCGGGACGGGGCCCGGCTCCCCCGGGCGCTATCCGAGCGGCTGGCCGAGTCGGGGATCTACGTCTGCCCGACGGTGGGTCGCGTCCCCGGCCTCGAACCGCCACCGCACGTCCAGGCGCGCCTGGCGGCGATCGGGTCGACGTTCGAGGACCACCTCGTGCACGTCGTGGAGCTGCAGAAGGCGGGTGTGCGGTTCTTGGCCGGTACCGACGCCGGGATCGGCCCGGTCAAGAGGCACGGGCTGGTGCCCATGGCCGTCGTCGACCTCGTCGCGTGCGGGGTGCCCGCAACCGATGCCCTGGCGTCGGCAACCGGCCTGGCGGCTCTGGCGATCGGACTGCGGCAGCGCACCGGACGGCTGGCGGCCGGCCTGGACGCCGACCTCCTGCTCGTCGACGGCGACCCGCTGAGCGACGTGACCGCCCTGCAACGGCTCCGCGCCGTGGTGTCCCGGGGCCGCGAGGTCCCGCTGCCCCAGGCCTAGCGGACGTCCCCGGTCAGGCGGGGACGTCCACCGGGGTGCGCGCGGCCAGGACGTCGGCCAGCCCGTCGACGTCGACGCCCACCAGCCCGCTCCGGAGCGTGAGGCCCGGCGCCGGCGCCAGCTCCTGCACGGTCGGCACCCCGAGGACGGCCGCACCGGCCGCGAGGCCCGCAGCCACACCCGACTCCGAGTCCTCGACGACCACGCACTCCCCCGGCTCGACGCCGAGCGCCGCCATCGCCTGCACGTAGGGCGCCGGGTCGGGCTTGCGCGCGGGCACCTCGTCCCCGCAGACGGTGACGTCGAAGGGGTCACCGCCGAGATCGGTCCGGATCGCGGCCAGGACGATGTCGGCCAGCCGCCGGGGCGTGGTGGTGACGAGCGCCGTCCGCAGCCCGGCCGCGCGGACGGCGGTGACCAGCTCCCGGGCGCCGGGGCACCACGAGACCCCGGCGCCCAGCAGCTGCGCGGTCCGGTCCTCCACCCAGCGGGCGTCGGCCAGCAGCTGATCCTCGGTGCGGACCAGACCGAGGTCGGCGTGCAGGATCGTCATCGACCGCCGCATCGTCGAGCCCACGGTGGAGGCCCGGGCGCCCTCCGACATGCGGCCGCCCAGGCGGTCGGCGAGCTCGAACATCGCCTCGCCCCAGTACTGCTCGGTCTCGACGAGCGTGCCGTCCATGTCGAACAGGACGGCGCGCAGGTCACCCGCGGGAAGCCGGTCGCTCATCCCCGGTAGTTCACGTGCACGTGGTCCATGTGGTTGGCCGTGGGGCTGCCGCGGTTCTCCATCATCTTCCAGGAGCCACCGGGTGAGGACAGCATCCGCTGCTGCCAGATGATGTACTCCACGCCGAGCTCGTCCCAGTGCGCGATGTGGTACTGCGCGATGGCGTCGCCCAGCGACCGGCTGCACATGAAGTCGAGGGCGAGACCGGACGGGTGACCGCCCGGGTCGGCCGCGCTGGCGCGGGTGCCGCCGATGGTCATGCCGGCAGCGCCGGGCACGTTGGAGACGACCGCGTTCGCGGCGTTCTGCGCCACCGCCTTGATGGGGCCTGAGGTGTTGTTGATCTTCGCGATGACGCTCGCGGCGACCGACGCCGCCGGGGCGGCGGGCGCTGCGGCGGCAGCCGCGGCCTGGGTGGCACCGGCGGCCCGGCTCGACTCGGCCGACTCGGCCGCCTCGGCCGCCTCGGCCGCCTTGGCCGCTTCAGCCGCCTTCGCAGCTTCAGCAGCTGCGGCCGCCTCGGCAGCGGCCTTCGCCTCCGCCTCTGCCTGGGCCTTCGCCGCGGCGGCGGCCTCCTCGGCCTGAGCCTGCGTCGCGGCGGCCGCGGCCTGCTCGGCGTCGCGCTCGGACCGGCTGGCGGCCAGCTGGTCGAGCAGCTGGGGCTCCTCCATCGCCGGCTCGTCGATGCCGGACCCGTCGATGCCGAGGGCGGCGGCGACCGCTACGGACGGCGAGTCGGCGGTCGCGTTGGCCGCCGGTTCCCCGGACAGGAGGTTCACCAGGGCCAGCGAGCAGACGGTGGCCACGCCGAGGGCGACGGCGACGCGGGAGCTCGGGGCCGGCCGGAGCCCGAACCGGCGGCGCGCGGCAGGCCGGGAGGTAGCAGGGGTGACGTCGTCGTCGGTGTGGACGGACTCGTCGAGGGGCTGTGCGGTGTGGGTGTTCAGGGGCGCCACAGGGGGCGGCTCTCCGTTTCTTCCTCAGCCGCCTACCGAGTTAGCTGACGGGTTCGGGCCGGAAGTTGCCCTACCCGCACGCCGTGAAGCGCGCAGGATTCACCCCAGAGGAACCATGGGTCCCCGGTCTGCCGCGACATCGGCCGCGCGCAGTTCGGCGGTGTCCGTCGGGGTCCTCATGTTCGAGGAGCGGGGCCCGGCAGACAGGTCACGAAAGTACTACGGCGTCGCGCGACACGCCCGAGCCACTTGCCAAACCGTGAGGCGTGCAACAGTCAGGAAGCGCCAAGATCGGCTCTCCGGGCCCGGGAAGCGGCCGCCGTCACTCGTCCTCGGTGCGGTAGCCGAGGTTGGGCGAGAGCCACTTCTCCGCCTCGGCGACGGTCCAGCCCTTCCGCCGGGCGTAGTCCTCGACCTGGTCGCGCCCCAGCCGCCCCAGCACGAAGTACCGCGACTCGGGGTGGGAGAAGTAGAGCCCGCTGACGGCGGCACCCGGCCACATCGCCATGCTCTCGGTCAGCTCGATGCCGGCGTTCGCCTCGACGTCGAGCAGCGACCAGATCGTCAGCTTCTCGGTGTGCTCCGGGCAGGCCGGGTAGCCGGGAGCCGGGCGGATGCCGTGGTACTTCTCCGAGATGAGCGCGTCGTTGTCGAGGTGCTCGTCCGGGGCGTAGGCCCAGAACTCCTTGCGCACCCGCTCGTGCAGCCGCTCGGCGAACGCCTCGGCCAGGCGGTCGGCCAGCGACTCCAGCAGGATCGCGCTGTAGTCGTCGTTCGCCTTCTTGAACGCGGCGACCCGGTCGGCCGAGCCGAGGCCGGCGGTCACCGCGAAGGCGCCGACGTAGTCCCGCAGCCCGCTCGTCTTCGGCGCCACGAAGTCGGCCAGCGACTTGCGTGGCGAGCCGTCGCGGCCCTCGGTCTGCTGCCGGAGCTGGTGCAGCGTCGTCAGCACGGCCGAGCGCGTCTCGTCGGTGTAGACCTCGATGTCGTCGCCGTCGACCTGGTTGGCCGGGAACAGCCCGAGGACGCCGTTGGCCTGCAGCCACTTCTCGCCGATGACCCGGTCGAGCATCGCCTGGGCGTCCTCGTAGAGCCGCCGCGCGGCCTCGCCGCTCGCCGGGTTGTGCAGGATGTCGGGGAACCGGCCGCGCATCTCCCAGGCGGAGAAGAACGGCTGCCAGTCGATGTAGCCGCGCAGCTCCTCGAGCGGGTAGTCGCGGAACGTCCGCACGAACTGGGTCGCCACGTGGTGCACGTGGTCGCACGAGGGACCCGCGCACACGTCCATCGCCTGCTGCAGCAGCATCCGTGGCCGCGGCGGCTGGTAGCGGCTCCAGTCGAGGGCGGGCGCCGCGGCGCGTGCCGCCGCGAGCGGCAGCATGGTCCGGGTGTCCTGGCGGGCGGCGTGGCGCTCGCGCAGCGCCGCGTAGTCGGCCTCGGTCTCGGCCAGCAGCTTCGGCCGCTGCTCGTCGGACAGCAGCGCGGCGACGACCGGCACCGAGCGGGAGGCGTCCTTCACCCAGATGACCGGCCCGTGGTACTTCTGCGCCACCTTGACCGCGGTGTGCGCGCGCGAGGTGGTGGCGCCGCCGATCAGCAGCGGGATGTCGAAGCCCTGCCGCTCCATCTCGGTGGCGAGGTTGACCATCTCGTCCAGCGACGGCGTGATGAGCCCGGAGAGTCCGATGATGTCGGCGCCCTCCTCCTTGGCGGCGTCCAGGATCCGCTGGGCCGGGACCATGACGCCCAGGTCGACGACGTCGTAGTTGTTGCACTGCAGGACGACGCCGACGATGTTCTTGCCGATGTCGTGGACGTCGCCCTTCACCGTGGCCATGACGACCTTGCCGTTGCTGCGCTCGGCGTCGCCCGGCTGCTTCTCGGCCTCGATGAACGGGATCAGGTAGGCCACGGCCTTCTTCATCACCCGCGCCGACTTCACCACCTGCGGCAGGAACATCTTCCCGGCCCCGAACAGGTCGCCGACGACGT
>DASQTE010000163.1:0-4864 GCA_035642035.1 Blastococcus sp. | reverse complement strand
CCAGCCGGCGCTCTGCTCGGCGTCGCGCTGCAGGGCTCGCACCACCGGCAGGCGGCGGTCCTGGTAGCACTGCAGGGCCGGCGGGAGCTCGTCCGGTGCCCGCGACGCGACGGCCCGTCCGAGGGCGGCCGCGTCCTGCAGCGCCAGCTTGGTCCCGGAGCCGATGGAGAAGTGCGCCGTGTGCGCGCAGTCGCCGACCAGGACGACGTTGCCGGCGTACCAGCGTTCGTTGGTGATCATCGGGAAGTGGGCCCAGGGGCTGCGGCCCCGCTCGTCCGGGCGGCTCTGCAGCGGCCGCCCGTCCAGGTGCCGTGCGAACCGGCGCGACAGGGTGGCCATCGTCGCGGCGTCGTCCATCGCGTCGAAGCCCAGCCCGGCCCACGTCTCGGGCGAGCACTCGACGATCACCGTGCTGGCGTCCGGCGCGTACGGGTAGCCGTAGAACCAGATCCACCCCGCGGGGGTCGGCTCGAAGGCGTAGGTGAAGTCGGCCAGCGCCGTCGGGCAGTTGAGCCAGACGTGCACGTTGTGGCCCGCCCGCTCGACGGTCCGGAAGCGTCCGGCCCAGCTGCGGCGCAGCCGGCTCCCGGCCCCGTCGGCGAGGACGACCAGGTCGTGCTCGGCGGCGGCCCGCCCCAGGTCGGCGACCTCGGCCCCGAACCGGACGTCGACCCCCGTGGCCCGCGCCCGGTCGACGAGCACGTCGATCAGCCGCTGCCGGCCGATGCAGTAACCGGAGCCGCCCAGGTGGACCGGCGGCGCGTCCCCGAGGGACACGTGCTGACCCGACCACGGGAGGGCGCAGTCCTCGAGCGCACGGGCCGTCGACGGGTCGGTGGCACGCACGCCGGCGAGCAGGTCGTCGCGGGGGTCGCCGGCCCGGGACACCGCGATCCCCCAGCCGTAGGTGCCGGCGTCCGGCCGGCGCTCCACCACGGTGACCCGATGCCGCGGATCGGCGAGCCGCGCCGCGATGGCGGAGAACAGCCCGCCCGGGCCGCCGCCGACGCAGAGGATGTTCATGGCCGTCGTCCTCCCCCTGTCCCGCGCGAGCGCGGACCACTGCTGCGCAGCGCGACCTTGGCCTGCTGCAGGTGCTCGCGCGCCCAGGGCAGGCCGTTGACCGTGTCGTACGCCGACCGCACGAGGCGCGGGCGGATCAGCTCCACCGGACCGGGATAGCGGAACGGGACACCGCCGTACTGCAGCTTCGCGGCGTCGGTGCCGGGCCGGTCGCCCGTGCGCGGCCGGCCGTCGACCAGCTCGCGGAGCGTCGGCTCGCTCAGCCCCCCGAAGTCGAGCCACCGGTATCCGGCGTCCCTGGCCCAGCGGATGATCTCCCAGCGGGCGGCGCCGGGGACGCTGAGGCGGCCGCCCGGCCCGCTCCGGTCGAAACCCGAGAGGCGCCCGCGCACCGTCGTCCCGCACATGGTCACCAGGTCCGCGGTCGCCGGGACCCCGTGCACCTCGCCGATGAACAGCGCCGCGTTGCCGGTGCGCGACAGCTCGGCGTACATCCGCTGGAGGTACTCCGGCCGGGCCGGGCGCGCGTAGCCCTGCGAGTCGGCGGCCTTCCGTTGCAGATCGGCCAGGATCAGGACGTCGTCCTCGTCACCGAGCCGCACGGTGACGCCGGCCTCGGGCCAGCGTCTCGTCCACGAGCGGAGCCGCGGAGGGAAGGCCTTCCGTATCTCGTCGTCGCTGCGACCGAGGTCCAGCCGCACCGACCCCACCGGCGCGATGCCCGCCGACGACGGCCGGAACCCGAGCGCCACCAGCATCGCCCGGACGTCGTCGGTGCCCTCCGCGGGCTGGACGAAGAGCATGCGCACACCGGGCAGCCGCGCCAGCCCGACGGCCAGCGCCCGGATGGCCTCGGCGCGGGCGGGCCCCTCCACGGCGAGCAGGGGACCGTAGGACGCGTAGCCGATCCGGCCGAGGCCGGGCACCCGCCGGTGGAGCACCTGCACGCCGCCGATCAGCGACCCGTGCTGCCGGACGAGGAGATACGTCGGGCAGAAGCCCGCGTGGGCGCGCACCCGGGCCCACACCGACAGCTGGGTGACGTCGGTGCCCGGCGTCCCGGCGACCAGCCGGTCCCAGGCGGCGAGCTCCGCCGCACCCGGGTCGGCGTCCACGGAGAGGCGCATGGCGGTTCCTGGGTCGGGTCGCGTCCGTGTCATCGATGCTCCTCGTTCTCGCAGGACGCTCGGATGAGCCGACGGGATGCGGGGAGGCCCCTACGATCGGACCGGCCCGAGCCGACCCGAGAGGAGAGACGGTGCGCAGACCCCGATGGTGCAGCGCCGTCGGGATCCCGCTGGCCCTCGCGGTGCTCCTGACCGCCTGCACGCAGACGGAGGACCCCCCGGCGCCGACGCCGTCGCAGCCCCAGGCCAGTGGCTCCTCGGAGGTCCCGGCCGACTGCACCACGACGGCGACCAGCTCCGACGCCGTGACCCAGGCGCTCGCCACGGCACAGGCCGGCACCAGGATCTGCGTGACCGGATCCGGCCTGGCCGACGCCGACCTGGGGGTCGGCACCTCCGGTGCGCCGGACCGTCCCGTCACGCTCGTGGGCGAGGGCTCCACGCCGGTCCGGTCCATCACCGTCACCGCCGACCACGTCGTCGTCGAGGGCTTCGCCGCCGTCGGCGGGGACGGCATCGCGCTGGCCGGGACGGGCCTGACGGTCCGGGGCAACCAGGTGGAGCGGGCCGAGCTCGACGGGATCAGCTGCGAGGACCTGTGCGAGGGCGCCGTGATCGAGGACAACACCGTCGTCGGGGCCGACGGCTCGGGGATCCTCGTCATGGGCGACGGGGCCGTCGTGCAGCGGAACTCGGTGAGCGGCTCCGTGCGCCGCGAGGCCTCGGATGCCGACGGCATCCGCTTCTTCGGCAACGGCGTGCAGATCCGCGAGAACCGGGTCTTCGACATCAAGGCCACCGGCTATCCGCCGGGGACCGAACCGCACACCGACTGCTTCCAGACCTTCGACAACAGCCGGCCACCCACCGTGGACGTCGTCATCGCCGACAACGTCTGCCAGAACGTCGACGCCCAGTGCCTCATCGCCACTGCGGACGAGGCGGGCGAGCAGGGCGACGTGGGCCGCTCCCGCGGTATCGAGTTCACCGGCAACACGTGCGAGATCCAGGGTGCCCAGGCGGTGCTCGCCCGGTTCTTCCCCGACGTCGTCGTCGTGGGGAACACCTTCGCGGGCCCGGGGCTGGCCAGCGCCGCCGTCTTCAGGGAGAGCTCGACGGGCGGGTCCTTCGAGGGCAATACCGTGCCGGACGGCGTCCGGCCGGTCGAGGTCGACGCCAGTTCGCGCGACGGGTTCACCGGGCAGTAGGCCCGACCCGCAGCACGTCGTCGCCGGGTTCATCAGCAGAAGAACCGGTAGAGGGCCGCGCCGGCCCGTGCGGACACGGCGTCGGGCACGGACGGGTCGGTGAGCAGGTCGGTGACCGTCCCCAGCAGCGGCCCGATGCCTGCCGGCTCTCCGCGGGGACGGCCGCCGGCGTTCAGGGTGCGGATCCGGCCCTCCCGGCTCGCCCAGTTGCGCTTGTAGGCGACGAGCCCGGCCTGGTCGAGGTCGGACAGCCCCCAGTCCAGCGTCCGCAGCCCCCGCGCGTGGGCCCAGCGGATCAGCTGCCAGTGCAGCGCGTCGTTCGGCCGCAGCGGCAGGAACTCCGCCTCCGAGGCGCCGAACTTGTAGTAGACGGTGTCGGCCCAGACCAGGTAGACCGCCCCGGCGACCGGCCGGCCGTCGACGAGTGCCAGCGCGATGCGCACCGCGTCGGCCGGGACGAACGCCTTCCGGATCCGCTCGAAGAGGTCGAGCGGCTGGGCGAGGAGCCGGTACTTGCGCTTGCGCAGTCCGACGTGGAGGCGGTGGTACCCGGCCATCGCGTCCCGGTCGTCGCGGAGCACCACCTGGACCCCGGCCCGCTCGGCGGTGGCGATGTTCCGGCGGGTCTGCGGCCGCAGCGCCGCCCGCAGGTCGTCCAGCGGGCGGTCCAGGTCCGTCGTGTGCCAGGCAGCCTCCCCGAGCACGGTGAACCGGGGATCGCCGGCCGCGGGCGAGCCCTCCAGGCACCGGAGGGTGACGGGCAGGTCGCCGGCCAGCAGATCGCTGCTGACCTGCTGCCACGTCTCCGCGTCGGTCACGATCGGGTCCGCCCGGTCGCAGAACGGGAGCGCCAGCCGCCGCTGCCCGCGGAGGTCGGCGAGGTCGACCCAGGCGACGCCGCCGACGGGCCGGCCCGAGCCGTCGACCGCGACCCGTGCCGTGGGCCGGAAGCCGTAGGTGTCGCACACGGCCTCGATCCAGGGCGGCGAGGTGAAGAGGCTGCCGCCCGCCCCGGAGACCAGCGCGGCCCAGAGCGGATCGGTGCGCGGGTCCACCCGCACGGTCCTCGTCACGGCAGCAGCTCGAACGCCGCGGGGGTGCCGGCGCGGCGGACACCCGTGGACAGCGCCGCCACCAGGTCGCCGACCGCGAGGTCCGACGCGTCCCTGTGCATGGCGAGCCCTCTGCGCTGCAGTTCTCCGGCGATCTGGCGCTGGTGGTCGTCGGCGAACCCGTCCACGGTCGCGGACCGCGGGACCAGCAGGGGGCGCCGGCCCGCCGCCAGCGCGGTGAGCGCCGAGCCGACGCCGGCATGGCTGACGACGAGGTCGGCGGCGGCGACGGCGGCCGCCAGCTCGTCGGCCGGCACGTAGGGCCGTGCGGGAATCGGCAGGTGGCCGGAAGGGGTGCACCCGGTCTGCCACAGGACGTCGACCGGGAGGCCGACGACCCGTGCCAGTTCGCCGTCGGGGCGGAGCAGCGGGACCAGGCGCTCGATCAGCCGGC
>DASQTE010000162.1:0-7546 GCA_035642035.1 Blastococcus sp. | reverse complement strand
CCGCCGCACCCGGGACACCGCGGCCGCGGTGGCCCGGGGCGCCGAGGAGGCCGGCGCCGAGGTGCTCGAGGACGGCATCGCGTTCGCGCTGCGCAACCCCGACCTCTACCTCGCCGGTGTCCGCGTGAACATGGTGAGCAGCGAGGAGGCGTTTGCCGAGCAGGTCCGCGGCTTCACCGAGGCCGACGTCGCCAAGGTGGCCTTCTTCGCCGAGTGGCTGACCGTCCCCGATCGGGTCGGCTGGTGGGTGCGGCACCCCGAACCGCCGGGCGACGACGCGGCGGCGGTGGCCGCCCGCATCCGGACCTTCGCGGCGAGCCTCGCCGACCGCACCGACGACACCGCCTTCACGGTGGCCGTCACCCACTCCCCCGTCCTGCGCGCCTGCGCGCTGGACGTCGCAGGCTCGGACATCGGGGAGCCGGCCTGGCTCGCGGGCCTGGAGGCCGAGATCGAAGCCGACCGCTCGGTGACGATGCGCGTGCTGGACGAGGCCCCCTGAGCGGCCCGTCCCCGTCCGACGAGGGCCCGGTGCACGGCAGGTCAATCTGCCGCACCGGGCCCTCGTGCGTTCCCGCGCAGATCGGCGTGGCGACACTCCGCAGGCTGTTGACACGTAGCGGATCGAGAATCGATTATAGGTATCCACCGGTCAGCGCCGACCAGGCGGCAGCACCTGCTGCACCGGTGAGGTGGCGCCGGGGACGGCCCGGCCCCCGGCGCTCCAGGGAGGTTCCGTCGTGCAGCGCGTGACACCGAATGTCTTCACGTCCACCACGATCCGTGGCTGCAACCCCAGCTACGTCGTGACGTCGGCGGGCGTGGTCGTCATCGACACCCCGCAGCTGCCCACGAAGGCGGTGGAGATGCGCCGGGCAGCCGAGGAGCACGGCCCGATCCGCTTCGTGGTCAACACCGAGCACCACGTCGACCACATCTTCGGCAACTACTGGTTCAAGGGCGCCGGCGAGGTCGTCCACCACCAGGGGGTCGCCGACAACTTCATGGTGCCGACGCCGGACCTCGACCCGTTCGCCTACGCCCTCGAGGCGATCCCGACCGACGACCCGGACGCAGCCGGCATCGTCCCCGACCGGGACACCTACTACGAGGACCCGAACGCCGGTGACCTCGTCTTCACCGGCGACCTGGAGATGAAGGTCGGCGAGAAGACCTTCCACCTCATCCACACGCCCGGGCACACCCCCGGCCAGGTGGCCGTCTACGTCCCCGACGAGCGGGTCGTGTTCACCGGCGACACCGTCTTCTCCGAGTGCCAGACCTGGCTGATGACGTCGGACATCGACGGGTGGATCGGCGCCCTCGACACCATCGCGAGCCTCGACGTCGACACCGTCGTCCCCGGCCACGGACCGGTGACCACCCCGGCCTACCTCGCCACCCAGCGGTCGGTCCTGCTCGACTGGACCAGCGCCGTCGCCGAGGCGGTGGCCAAGGGCTGGTCGCGCGAGGAGACCGTCGCCCGCGTGAACTTCCGCGACAAGTTCGGTCCGGTGGACGTCGGTCAGGGCTACATGATGGACCACATCCAGACGCTGAACGCGGCCTCCCTCTGGGACAAGTTCACCGCCAAGCGCGCTCCCGTCCGCTGAGCCCCGCTCCCCTCCCCGCACGCCCCCACCCGTCCTCCCGGAGGTCCAGCACGCCATGAACGACGCCACCATCGACGAACTGCAGCGCTTCACCCTCGCCGACCGCGTCGCCGTCGTGGCGGGCGGCTCCGGGGGCGTGGGGGTCCGGACGTGCGGCGCGCTGGCCGCCGTCGGCGCGAAGGTCGCCATCATCGGCCGCTCCGAGGAGCGGCTGGCCGAGGCCCGCAAGGCCGTGGAGAACGCCGGCGGCGAGGCGCTGGTCCTTCCCGGCGACATGGCGGACAAGGCCGCCGCGGACGACGCGATCCAGCAGACGCTGGACGCCTTCGGCCGGGTCGACGTCCTGGTCAACGGCATCGGCGGCGGCGCCGGCACGGCGCTCCACGCGGCCGAGGAGTACCCGAAGGACGAGTGGGACCGGATCGTCGACCTGAACCTGACGACCGCGCTGCTCGTCTCCCAGGCGGCGGCCCGGGCCATGATCGCCGGCGGCCGCGGCGGCTCGGTGCTCAACATCAGCTCGGTGCGGGGTCAACTCGGCATCGACGCCGGCTACTCCGCCTACGTCGCCGCGAAGGGCGCCATGGACGCCCTCACCCGGCAGCACGCCACCGAATGGGCCAAGCACGGCATCCGGGTCAACGCCATCTCGCCGACCTTCGTGCGCACCGAGCAGGCCGCCACGCTCCTGGCCGCCCCCGGGTTCTACGACAACCTGGTCAGCCGCATCCCGCTGCGCCGCATCGCCGAGACCGACGACCTCGTCGGCGCGCTGCTGTTCTTCGCCTCCGACGCCTCGTCCTTCGTGACCGGGCAGGTCCTCACCCTCGACGGCGGCCTCACGGCGACCCAGTGACCACCGGCCACCGCGCGACCGCTGCGGTCGCGCGGGAGCCGGGCGGCACGTTCTCGATCGAGACCGTCGAGCTCGCGGCGCCCCGGCCGGACGAGATCCTGGTCGACGTCGTGGCCGCCGGCATGTGCCACACCGACCTGCTGGTGCGCGACTCCCGCCCGGAGTCGCTGCCGGCCGTCCTCGGCCACGAGGGCGCCGGCATCGTGCGGGAGACCGGCAGCGAGGTGCGCGGCCTCGCGCCGGGCGACAAGGTGGTCCTGAGCTTCCCGTCCTGCGGGTCGTGCATCCGCTGCCGGACCGGCCGCACGGCGTACTGCGACTCGATCGCCGCCCTGAAGTTCCGCTGCGCGCGACCGGACGGGTCGGTCGCGACCACCGACGCGCAGGGCCGTCCGGTCGGCGACCACTTCTTCGGGCAGTCGTCCTTCGGGACGTCGGCGATCGCCTACGCCCGCAGTGCGGTGAAGGTGCCCGACGACGTCGACCTGCGCATCGCCGGGCCGCTGGCCTGCGGCGTGCAGACCGGCGCCGGCACCGTGCTGGACGTGCTGAGGGTGTCCCCGGGCTCCTCGATCGCCGTCTTCGGCGCCGGTTCCGTCGGCCTGTGCGCGATCATGGCGGCCCGGCTGAGCGGCGCGACGACGATCGTCGCGGTCAACCGACGGGCGTCCCGCCTCGCGCTCGCCGCCGAGTTCGGCGCCACCGACCTGGTGAGCCCGACGGACATGGACCCGGTCGAGGCGATCCGCGACGCCACCGGCGGCCGCGGGGTCGACTTCGCGTTCGAGACCACCGGCGTGCCGGAGGTCCTGACGACGGCGGTGCGGTCGCTGGACTCGCTGGGCACCTGCGCCTACGTCGGCACGGCGCCGCCCGGGGTGACCGGCGGCATCCCGATGCTCGAGGCCATGACCAAGGGGCTGACCGTGCGCGGCGTGCTCCAGGGCGACAGCACCCCCAGCCGGACCATCCCGCGGCTCTGGGAGCTGCACCGGCGCGGCCTGCTGCCCTTCGACCGGCTGATCACCACCTACCCGCTGGCCGACATAAACCGCGCGGCGGCCGACACCGAGACCGGCGACGTCGTCAAGCCGGTCCTGCTCATGCCCTGAGCGCGGCGAACCCTGCGAACTCGTGGCGATCAGCCATTGATGGCCACGAGTTCGCAGGCCTCGGTGCCCGCGTCGCGCCGGCCCCGGGGCGGCTACTTCGCCGGATCCGGGAGCAGCACGTCGCGGACGACGCCCTCGAGGTCGTTGCAGGCACCCAGGAACTGGCGCAGCGTCTTGCGCGTGGCGCCGAAGTCCTGGAACTCCCCGATCGCCATGCCGTCGACGTCGTAGGCCCGCCGGAACTCGGGGAACCGCTCGTACAGCGCGTCCAGGACGTCCGCGGCGACCGGCTCGTCGATGCGCGACACCGGCTCGATCCCGCTGGCGTTGAGCCGCACCTGCCACTCGAACGGCGGCGAGATGACGACGTCGCCGCCGACCAGCTCGCTCCAGTGCATGTGGTTGCGGAAGGCGGCCGACAGCAGCCGGGTCCGGAACCCCCGCTCGCGGAAGACCTGGTAGGCCCGCTTGAACGCCGCGACGCCGGCCCACTCGAGGACGCCCGGGTCGACGGTGATGCCGTCCCGCGCGGCGACCGCCTTCATCCAGTCGTCGAGCCGGCCGACCATGATCGTGCAGACCGGCCCCATCGCGCTGACGTCGTGACCGTCGGCCTCGCGGCGCTGCAGGCCGCGCTCGATCGCCTCGGCGACGGCGACCGCCTGGGGCACGGTGAACGACACCGTCGCGTTGATGCTGACCCCGCGGTAGGTGGCCTCCTCCATCGCGCGGATGCCGACCTCGGTGGCCGGGATCTTGACGATGACGTTGGGCGCCAGCGCGTCGAACTCGACGGCCTGCGCCACGAGCGCCTCGGTGTCGCGGTACAGCCGCGGGTCGGTCTGGACCGACAGCCGCCCGTTGCGGCCGCGGTGCTCGGCGAAGGCGTCGCCCAGCAGGGCGGCCGCCTCCACCGACAGCTCCTTCACCATCGCCCAGCCGATCTCGGACTCCGAGGCGGTGGGGTGCTCGTCGGCGTACGCACGGATGCGCTGCTGCCACCGGGGCAGGTCGCTCCTCAGCGCGGCCAGGGCGATGACCGGGTTGCAGGTCGCCCCCACCGCCCCCCAGCCGATCGCGGCAGCCAGTTCGGCGGGCGTCGCCGAGTCGTTCCACAGCACCGTCGGGGTCTCCTGCGTCATGCGCAGGAGCGGCGGCGCGGTCACCACGTCCGTCATCGCTCCTCCTCGTCTCGGTGCCGGCTCAGCGGGCGGTGGGCATGTCGAACGAGGCGTCCTGCTCGAGCTCGGGCCAGCGCTGCGTGACGACCTTGGCCCGCGTGTAGAAGCGGACGCCGTCGGGCCCGTGGACGTGGTGCTCGCCGAAGAGGCTGCTCTTCCACCCGCCGAAGGAGTGGTAGGCCATGGGCACGGGAACCGGCACGTTGATGCCGATCATGCCGACCTGCACGCCACGGGCGAACTTGCGGGCCGCGCCGCCGTGCGAGGTGAAGATCGCCGTGCCGTTCCCGTAGGGGTTGGCGTTGATCAGGTCGATGGCGTCGTCGACGGTGTCCGCGCGCAGCACCGAGAGGACCGGACCGAAGATCTCCTCCCGGTAGACCGCCATGTCCTGCTGCACCTGGTCGACCAGCGTCGGGCCGAGGAAGAAGCCGTTCTCGTGCCCGGGGACGACGAGGTCGCGGCCGTCGACGACGACCTTCGCGCCGTCCTCCTCGCCCGCGGTGATCAGCGAGACGATCCGGTCCTTGGACGCCTGGCTGACGATCGGGCCCATGTCGCTGCCCGGCTCCCGGCCGGGGCCGACCCGCACGGCCCGGCTGCGCCGGTCGAGGACGTCGATCAGCTCGTCGCCGACCGAGCCGACGGCGACGGTCGCCGAGATCGCCATGCACCGCTCCCCTGCCGACCCGTAAGCGGCGGCGGCGAGGTGGTCGGAGGCGAACTCGAGGTCGGCGTCGGGCAGCACGATCGCGTGGTTCTTCGCGCCGCCGAGCGCCTGGACCCGCTTGCCCGCCGCCGTGGCGCGCTCGTGCACGTACTGCGCGATGGGAGTGGAGCCGACGAAGGAGACCGCGGCGACGCCGGGGTGGTCGAGCAGCGCGTCGACGGCGACCTTGTCGCCCTGCACGACGTTGAAGACGCCCGCCGGGAGACCGGCCTCGGCCCACATCTCGGCGATGAGCAGCGACGCGGAGGGGTCGCGCTCGCTCGGCTTGAGCACGAACGTGTTCCCGCAGGCGATCGCCACCGGGAACATCCACATGGGCACCATCACCGGGAAGTTGAACGGCGTGATGCCGGCGACGACGCCCAGCGGCTGGCGGAAGCTGTAGCTGTCCACGCCGCTGGAGACCTGGTCGGAGTACTCGCCCTTGAGCAGCTGCGGGATCCCGCAGGCGAACTCGACGACCTCCAGTCCGCGCTGCACCTCGCCGGCGGCGTCGGAGAGGACCTTGCCGTGCTCGTCGGTGATGACCGCGGCCAGCTCGTCGCGGCGGCGGCGCACGATCTCCCGGAAGGCGAAGAGGATCCCCGTCCGGCGCGACAGCGACGACTCCGACCACTCCTCGAAGGCCGCCGTCGCCGCCGCGACGGCGCGGTCGACGTCGGCCTGCTCGGCCAGGAGGACCTCGGCCTGCTGCTCGCCGGTGGCCGGGTCGAACACCGGGCCGACGCGGGTGGACCCACCTCGGCCCTGCGCGCCGTCGATCCAGTGCTGGATGGTCCTCACGTGGTCTCCCTCGTCGGGGGTGTGTCGGGCACGCGTGCCCGCCGGCCGTCGGCCGGCTCATCGGACGGTCAGGACGTCCCGGTCGCCCGGTGGCCCTCGGACCGGCCCTGCTGCTCGGCGACCTCGGCGAGGTCGCCGGCCAGGCGGTCGCGGACCTCCTCGAAGTGGATCTCGATCGCGCGCACCACGCCGTCGGCGTCGCGGCGCTCGATCGCCTCGAGGATCGGGTCGTGCAGCGCGGCGGTCCAGTTCGGGTCGGAGTTGGGGGCGACCAGGGTGATGTAGGTGCGCGACAGCGGCTCGAGGGAGCGCCAGACGCGCAGCAGGGTCCGGTTGCCGGACAGCTGCATGATCTTCTCGTGCAGGCTGGCGTCGATGATCGCCAGCGCCCGCCCGTCGCCGGCCGCGGCCGCCCGGCGCATGTCCTCACCGATCGCCTGCAGCGCCGTGACGTCGACGTCGGTCAGGTTGGCCATGGCGAGCCGGGCGCCGAGCACCTCGATCGTCGAACGGACGACGTAGGCCTCGAGCAGCTCCTCGGTGTCCAGCCGGCGCACCCGGGCGCCGCGGAACGGCGCGATGTCGACCAGTCCCAGCGCCTCGAGCCCGCGCAGGGCCTCGCGCACCGGCGCCTGGCTGGTGCCGAACTCCTTGGCCACCGCGGTCTCCACGATCCGTGAGTCGGGCGGGTAGGAGCCGTCGAGGATCCCCTCCAGCAGCCGTTCCTTGACCTGATCGGCGAGGACGCTGCGCGTCAGGAAGTCGGGGCCGGACATGGCCACCTCCAGTGTTCGGTCGGGACGAGCGCGGCGGGGCGCCGGCTGCTGCGCCCATGATCTCGGCACATCCGGCGCTGCTGCCGCCAGCACCTCTCGCCACGCGGGAGAGGACTGGCACCGGACAGGTGAACGATGGCGGCCAGTCGCGCCTCCGAGCGAAACTTCGATAATCGATGATCACCCTAGGAGGACGTCCGGGGCGCGTCAATACCCCAGGGCCGTTGAGCGCCTGAGAGACCCCGCCGGCCACGGCGGCGCGGCTGACCTCTCCCGCGAGGCCGCCGCCGCGCCGCGCCCCATCCGCAACATCGGGGCCTTGTGGCGCCCCTCACAGGCAGCTATGGTCCCCGTTTATCGATTATCGAACACCGATGTTCGATCGACGAGGAGCGCGATGCGACCGGACGGAAACCAGCCTCATCTCGTGGACCGTGGCCCCGTGGACCGGGGGCTCACCGGACGGGTGGCCGGCTGACCATGGACACCTTGCTC
>DASQTE010000161.1:0-2485 GCA_035642035.1 Blastococcus sp. | reverse complement strand
GGTGAGCCTCGGGACGGGGCCACGGGTCCTGGCTCACCGTCGACAGCGAGCCAGGACCCGGAACGGTGAGCCAGGACGGCGGCTGACGTCCTCAGCGGGGGATGTAGTTGAACCGGTCGGGGTCGGGACCGGTGCGCTCGCCCCGGTCCAGGCCGGTCAGCGAGGCCATGTCCTCCGCGCCGAGCTCGAAGTCGAACAGCGCGAAGTTCTCCTGCATGCGCTCGCGGGACACCGACTTCGGGAAGACGACGTCGCCGCGCTGGACGTGCCACCGCAGCACGACCTGGGCCGGTGTGCGGCCCAGCCGCTCGGCGATCGAGGTGATCGCCGGATCGGTGAGCACCTTGCCCTGGGCGATGGGCGACCAGGCCTCGGTGACGATCTCGTGCTCGGCGCCGAAGGCCCGGACGTCGTCCTGCGCGAGGTAGGGGTGCACCTCGATCTGGTTCACCGCCGGCCGGATCCCGGTCTCGTCGAACAACCGCTGCAGGTGGCGCTGCGTGAAGTTCGAGACGCCGATCGCCCGGCACCGGCCACCGGCGTAGATCTCCTCGAGCGCCTTCCACGTCTCCACGAAGTCGACGTCGATGCCCGGCAGCGGCCAGTGGATGAGGAACAGGTCCAGCTGGTCGAAGCCGAGGTCGGCGAGCGACCGGTCGAACGCCCGGAGCGCGTCGTCCCGCCGGTGGAAGCCGTTGTTCAGCTTGCTGGTCACGAAGACCTCGCCCCGGTCGATGCCGGAGCGGGCGATCGCCTCGCCGACCCCCTTCTCGTTGCCGTACATCTCCGCGGTGTCGATGTGGCGGTAGCCCACCTCGAGCGCGGTGGTGACGACGTCGGCGGTGTCCTCCGGCGGGACCTGGTAGACGCCGAAGCCGAGCTGCGGGATCTCGACGCCGTTGTTCAGGGTGATCGTCGGAACTCCGGGGGCGGGTGCGTCTGCAGCCACAGGCTGTCCTCTCGAGGTCGGGTCCGGGGCCGCGTCCTGCGCGATCGGTCGTGCGCGATCGACCCCGTGGCGGCCTACCCCTTGATGTCGTCCTCAACCAACCGGCCGGCGGCCTTGGCAGGGCCGGCGCGGTCCGGCCCCCGGAGCAGCACGGCACCGGCCAGCGCGAGCAGCGCCGCCAGCCCGGCGGCCAGGGCCGGGACGGCGAACGCCCGCTGCGCGCCCCAGGCGTCGACGGCGGCACCGGCGACGGCCGAGCCCGCGGTCACCCCCAGGGTCAGGCCGGTGATCGTCCAGGCCAGCGACTCGGTGAGCACGCCCGGCGCCACCCTCGACTCGACCAGCGAGGTCCCCGACACGAGGACCGGCGCGATCGTCAGCCCGGCCAGGAAGCCGCACGCGACGAGCATCGGGAGCGACCCGACGCTCCACAGCAGCTGGGCGGCCAGCCCGAAGGCGACGGCGGTGCCGACGAAGCGGGCGGCCAGGGTCCCGGGCAGCCGCGCCAGGCCGTAGACCAGCCCCGCCACCAGGCTGCCGCCGGCGAACACGGCCAGCACCGCCCCGGAGAACGCGGTGGCGCCCTGCTCCTCGGCGAACCCGATCACCACGACGTCGATCGCGCCGAACACGGTGCCGACCGCCAGGTAGGTGACGACGACGACCAGCAGCGTCGGCGTCAGCACCGACCACCGCCGGGCGGGCGCCGTCGGGTCGACCGGGTGCACGGGCGGTTCGGTGGCGGTCTGCGCGGCGAGCCACAGCCCGCCGGCCACGCCGAACGCGACGCCGGTGAGGAAGCCGACCGGCGGTGCGATGAGGGTGGCCAGGAGGGTGACCAGCGGCGGGCCGACGACGAACACCACCTCGTCGACGACGGCCTCGAAGGCGTAGGCCGTCTGACGGCCGGCCGGGTCGAGGACGGCCGACCAGCGCGCGCGGACCATCGAGCCGACGTTGGGCCCGCTCGCGCCGGCGAGCACGGCGAGCAGGAACCAGCTCCACCGCGGGCCGTCGGCCACCACGGACGCCACGAAGCCGACGCCGGTGAGCGCGAAGACCGCCATGGCCAGGCGCAGCACGGGCCCCTGCCCCCGGCGGTCCATGGCGCGGGCCCACTGGGGGCCGGCCACGCCGTAGCTCAGCGCCAGCGTGCCGGAGACGGCCCCGGCGAGGCCGTAGCTGCCGGTCTCCCCCTCCACGAGGAGCACGGCGCCGAGGCCCAGCATCGGGGCGGGGAGGCGGCCGACCCAGCCGGCCAGGGAGAACGAACGGGCGCCGGGGACGGCGAACAGACGGGTGTAGGGACTGAAGACGGTGCGGGGTGACACGGTGTTCTCGCGCTCTCTGGCCACGAGCGAGTGCGGGTGGTCCTCCGCCGGTCTCTCGGGTGGCGCTGCGAAGCCTAGCCGCGGTCGACCCGACTTCTCCGCCCCATTTCGTGGACCGCACTACTACATTCGGGGCATGACCAGCAGCTCCCTGCCCGACCCGTGGGTGCGCCCTCCGGACGCGGCCGCCCCGGGGAGCGGCGGG
>DASQTE010000160.1:0-8221 GCA_035642035.1 Blastococcus sp. | reverse complement strand
CCTCAGCATCCGCCGGCGCGCTCCTGCGCCACGTGCGCACCGGTCGCGCGCGCAGCCGCGCCGACCTGGTGGCGATCACCGGCGCCTCGCGCAACACGGTCAGCGCCCGGGTCGACCAGCTGATCGCGGCCAACCTCCTGGAGGAGGGCGGCCGGGGATGGAGCACCGGAGGGCGGCCGCCCACGCTGCTGCGCTTCAACAGCCGGGCCGGGTGCGCGCTCGCAGTGGACCTCGGCGTGACCAGTGTCGACGTCGCGGTCACCGACCTGTCGGCGCAGATCCTGGCCACGATCGGCCACCCGATCGACATCGCGGAGGGCCCCGACGTGGTCCTCGCCGAGGTCGACCGGCTGGCGCGGAAGGTCCTCGGCGAGGCGGGGCTCACCCCGGCCGACGTCCGCGCCGTCGGTGTCGGGCTGCCCGGGCCCGTGGAGTTCTCGACGGGCCGGCCGTCCCACCCGCCGATCATGCCGGGCTGGCACGACTACCCGGTCCCGAGCGCCTTCGGCCGCTACGAGTGCCCGGTCTACGTCGACAACGACGTGAACGTCATGGCGCTGGGCGAGATCGGCGTCGCCGGGTCGTCGCAGGACCTGCTCGTGGTCAAGGTCGGGACCGGCATCGGCTGCGGCGTCATCGTCGACGGCCGGGTGTACCGGGGCGCGCAGGGGAGTGCCGGCGACATCGGGCACATCCACGTGGCCCAGCCCGACGGGCGTACGGTCATCTGCCGCTGCGGGCAGGAGAACTGCCTGGAGGCGATCGCCGGCGGCGGCGCCCTGCTGCGCGACGCGATCGCCGCGGGCCTGCCCGTCGACAGCGTCCGCGCGGTGGTCGCCCTGGCCGCCCAGGGTGACGGCGCAGCGCTGGAGCTCGTGCGGAACGCCGGTCGCACCATCGGCACGGTGCTCGCCGCGCTGGTCAACTTCTTCAACCCGCACCGCATCGTGATGACCGGCGGCGTCGCCCGGGCCGGCGTCCCGCTGCTGGCCGGCATCCGCGAGGCGGTCTACCGGCGCTCCATGCCGCTGGCCGCCCGGGCCCTCGACATCACGGTCAGCGACGCACCGGACCTCTCGGGCCGGGTGGGCGCGGCCCTCATGGCGATCGAGGAGTTCTTGGACGAGGACTCCGTCGTCGAGACCCTCGCGCTGGTCGGGAATGCCAGGGTTCCAGACCCCGATTTCAGGGAAAACGGGGTCCGAGGCGGCTCCTAGAGCCCGACTTCCCCGAAGTCGGGCTCCGGTCGGCCTCAGCCGCCGGATGGGGCGTCGGGTAGCCCTCCCCACGTCTCGGTTCGGTAACCGGGCGGTCGCGGGTTCTTGATTTGTTGTGACGCCCCACATATGTTCTCGACTGCGCCGACTAATGGTCAACGATGAGCAAAAGTCCGGGTGATGACGTGATCGAGCAACCAACGGGTGCGCGCCCGTGACGGCCCCGCTGCTGGAGATGCACGGGATCGTCAAGACGTTCCCCGGTGTCCGGGCCCTCGGCGGTGTCGACCTGGACGTCCGCGCCGGCGAGGTGCACTGCCTCCTCGGCCAGAACGGCGCCGGCAAGTCGACGCTGATCAAGGTGCTCGCCGGAGCCCACCAGCCCGACGAGGGCACGATCTCCTGGCGCGGCGAGCAGGTCTCGCTGTCCGACCCGCAGGCCGCCATGAGACTCGGCATCGCGACCATCTACCAGGAACTCGACCTGGTGCCCGGCCTGACCGTCGCCGACAACATCTTCCTCGGCCGGGAGACCTCCCGGCTCGGGATCACCCGGCCGGCCGCGGCCCAGCGGGCGGCGACCCAGCTGCTCACCCGGCTCGGCCACCCCGAGATCCGGCCGACCGCCGAGGTCGGCGCGCTGTCGGCGGCGCAGCAGCAGATGGTCAGCATGGCGCGGGCGCTCTCGCAGGACGCGCAGCTGATCATCATGGACGAGCCGTCGGCCGTGCTGGACAACGAGGAGGTCGAGCGCCTCTTCGGCGTCATCCGCGACCTCACCGCCCACGACGTCGCCGTCGTCTACATCTCCCACAGGCTCGAGGAGATCCGCGAGATCGGCGACCGGATCACCGTCCTCAAGGACGGTCGGACCGTGGCCACGGGTCTGCCGGCGCGCGACACCCCCACCCGCGAGGTCATCACGCTGATGACCGGCCGGACGATCGAGTACGTCTTCCCGGAGCGGCGCACGGCGCCCCGCGCCCAGGAGGCGCCGCTGCTCGAGGTCGAGGGCCTCGGCCTGGCCGGCCACTTCGAGGGCGTGCACCTCAGCGTCCGCCCGGGGGAGATCGTCGGGCTGGCCGGCCTCGTCGGCTCGGGCCGCTCGGAGATCCTCGAGAGCATCTACGGCGCCCGCAAGCCGACCTCCGGGTCGGTCCGGCTCGGCGGCAAGCGCCTCCGCGCGGGCGACGTCGGGTCCGCCGTCGCCGCCGGCATCGGGCTCGCGCCGGAGGAGCGCAAGAGCCAGGCGCTGCTTCTCGACGACTCGGTCTACCGCAACATCACGGTCTCCAGCCTGGGCCGCTTCGCCCGCGGCGGCTTCCTGTCCGGGAGCGCAGAGAAGGCCGCGGCCCGCGCGCAGACCGAGTCGCTGGACGTCCGGCCGGCCGACGTGTCGCGGATCGTGCGGACGCTTTCGGGCGGCAACCAGCAGAAGGTGGTGCTGGCCCGCTGGTTGCTCCGCGACTGCCGGGTCCTCCTCCTCGACGAGCCGACTCGTGGCGTCGACGTGGGCGCCCGCTCGGAGATCTACGCGCTGGTCCGCACGCTCGCGGACCGCGGGGTGGCCGTCGTCATGGTCTCCAGCGAGATCCCGGAGGTGCTCGGGCTGGCCGACCGCGTCCTCGTCATCGCCGACGGCCGGGTCGTCGCCGAGGCCCCGGCCGACGACCTCGACGAGCACCGGGTGCTCGACCTGATCATGGAAGGCACTCCGCACGCGGGTGCACCCATCGCGACGCAGCACGAAGGGGACGTGGCATGAGCACGACCGCGACCGAAGGCGGCACCGTGGCGACGACGAGTGGGCCGGGCAACGGAGCGGGCAGCTTCATGTCCGGACCGGTGGGGCGCAACCTGGGGCTGGTCATCGCCCTGGCGATCCTGTGCATCGTCGGCGTCATCACCGCCGGGGACCGGTTCGCCGACGTCGACAACATCCTGACGATCCTCCGGCTGGCTTCGGTCATCGGCGTGGTCAGCGTCGGGATGACGTTCGTGATCATCGGCGGCGGCATCGACCTGTCGGTCGGTGCGCTCGTCGCGCTGGCCTCGGTGTGGGCGACCACCTTGGCGACGCAGGCGTTGGCCGAGGACTTCCACTGGATCGTCATGGTGGTCACCGCGATCCTCGTGGGCGCCGGAGCCGGGCTGATCAACGGCGTGGTGATCGCCTACGGCAAGCTCGTGGCCTTCATCGCGACCCTTGCCATGCTGGCGGCGGCGCGCGGTCTGGCGGAGATCATCGCGAACCGGCGGACCCAGATCATCCAGGACCGCGACTTCCTCGCGTTCTTCGCCGGCGACGTCCTGGGCATCCCGACGCTGGTGATCATCTTCGCGCTGGTCGCCATCGCCGGGTGGGTGCTGCTCAACCGGACGACGTTCGGCCGCCGCACCTTCGCCGTCGGCGGCAACGCCGAGGCCGCCCGCCTGGCCGGCATCCGTGTGCAGCGGCACACCGTGATGCTCTACGTCCTGTCGGGCATCACCTGCGGCATCGCGGCCGTGATGATCATGGCCCGCACCACGACCGGCAGCTCGACCCACGGCACGCTCTACGAGCTGGACGCCATCGCCGCGGTGGTCATCGGCGGCACGCTGCTCATCGGTGGCCGCGGCACCATCGTCGGCACCGTCCTCGGCGTCCTGATCTTCACCACCCTGGGCAACGTGTTCACGCTGAACAACCTGTCGAGCTCCGCCCAGGCCGTCGCCCGCGGGGTGATCATCGTCCTCGCCGTCCTCCTGCAGAACCGCCTGGCCTTCGGGGAGGGCCGTGGACGCAAGGCGAAGTCGGCGCCGGCGGTGGGGACGGCCGGCGGACCTGGAGGCACCACGAGCGGCGCGGGCAACGTGCCCGGTTCGCCCGCCGGCGACCGCCAGGGCGGCGCGAGCGACCCCACGACCTGACCCCCACCCAGGGTCAGCACCATCCCCGGCGGGCCGCCCGGCCCGCCGGCCGCACCACCGAACGGCAGTACGACCACCTGGCGACGGCGTCAGTGTGGCGAGAGCGAGGAGAGAACATTGTCTGCAACGAGGCAGCGCGGGTACCGCCGCGTCACGTCCACTGCGGTCGCGTTCATCGGCGCCGGCGTCCTTCTCGCCGGCTGCACCGGGAACACGCCGGAGTCCGAGTCGGGCGGTGGCGGCGGCAACAACGCGGCCAGCGACAACGACGAGGAGGGCGACACCGTCCGCATCGGCTTCTCGGCACCGGCCGCCGACCACGGCTGGATGGCCGGCATCACCGAGGCCGCCCGGGCCGTCGACGAGGAGTACGGCGACGTCGAGCTCATCGTCGCCGAGGGCACCAACGACGTCAGCACCCAGATCAGCCAGGTCGAGACCTTCATCAACGAGGGCGTCGACGCGATCGTCCTGCTGCCGTTCGACGGCGCCGCGATGACCCCCGTCGCGCTGCAGGCGATGGAGGCCGGCATCCCGGTCATCAACGTCGACCGCGAGTTCGACGACCCCGCCGCCTCCCGCGCCACGATCCTGGGCGACAACTACGGCATGGGCGTCTCCGCCGGCACGTACATCTGCGAGCAGGTGGGCGACAACCCCGACGCCGTCGTCGCCGAGATCGCCGGTATCGACTCGCTGCCCCTGACCCAGGACCGCAGCCAGGGCTTCGAGGACGCGCTGAGCGAGTGCGGTCTCAACGTCGACAACCGGGTCGCGGCCGACTTCACCGTCGAAGGTGGCGAGGAGGCGGCGTCCAACCTGCTGCAGGCCGCGCCGCAGATCGACGCCCTGTGGAACCACGACGACGACCAGGGCGTCGGCGTCCTGGCCGCCATCGAGGGGGCCAACCGCGACGAGTTCATCATGGTCGGCGGCGCCGGCTCGGCGAACGCGATGCGGTCCATCGAGGCCGGTGACTCGGTCCTCCAGGCGACGGTCATCTACCCGTCCACCCAGGCGGCCGACGGCATCAAGCTCGCCCGGCTCGTCGCGCAGGGCAAGAACGTCTCGGACCTGACCTCGCAGGGCGTCCCGCGCCGGATCGTGCTCGACGCCCCGGTCGTCACGTCCGACAACGTCGACCAGTTCATCGACAGCGCGTTCGAGTCCTGACCGACTGACCTGGAGCCGCCGGGCGGGTGACCTCGCCCGCCCGGCGGCTCCGTTCCACCCAGGAGTTCCCATGACCCGCACGCTCGGTGTCGGCCTGATCGGCTACGCCTTCATGGGCGCCGCCCACTCGCAGGCCTGGCGCACCGCCCCCCACTTCTTCGACCTCCCGCTGCGGCCGGAGCTGACCGTGCTGGCCGGCCGCGACGCCGCCCGCGTGGCCGAGGCCGCCGGCAAGCTCGGCTGGTCGTCGACCGAGACCGACTGGCACCGCGTGATCGAGCGCGAGGACGTCGACCTGGTCGACGTCTGCACGCCCGGCGACACCCACGCGGAGATCGCGATCGCCGCCCTCGAGGCCGGCAAGCACGTGCTCTGCGAGAAGCCCCTGGCCAACTCGGTCGCCGAGGCGGAGGCGATGGTCGAGGCCGCCGCCAAGGCCGCCGCCCGCGGCGTGCGGTCGATGGTCGGCTTCACCTACCGCCGGGTGCCGGCCATCGGCCTGGCCCGCAAGCTCGTCGCCGACGGGCGGCTGGGCGAGATCCGGCACGTCCGGGCCCAGTACCTGCAGGACTGGATCGCCGACCCGCAGGCGCCGATGTCCTGGCGGCTGGAGAAGGACAAGGCCGGGTCGGGCGCGCTCGGCGACATCGGCGCGCACATCGTCGACCTGACGCAGTACATCACCGGGCAGGCGCTCACCGGCGTCAGCGCGATGCTGGAGACGTTCGTCACGGAGCGTCCGCTGCCCGCGGCCGCCGGCTCGTTGTCCGGCGTGGGTGGCGAGGGCACCGGCACCGTCACCGTGGACGACGCCGCCGTCTTCCTCGGCCGGTTCACCGGTGGGGCGCTCGGCGTCTTCGAGGCCACCCGCTTCGCCCTCGGCCGCAAGAACGGGATCCGGATCGAGATCAACGGCTCGGCGGGCAGCCTGGCCTTCGACTTCGAGGACATGAACGTCCTGCAGTTCTTCGACGGCAGCGAGCCGGCGGAGTCCGCGGGCTTCCGCCGGATCATCGTCACCGAGCCAGAGCACCCCTACGTCGCGGCGTGGTGGCCGGCCGGGCACGGCCTCGGCTACGAGCACGGCTTCACCCACCAGGTCGTCGACCTCGTCACCGCGATCGCGGAGAACACCGAGCCGGCGCCGTCGTTCGCCGACGGCCTGCAGGTCCAGCGGGTGCTGTCGGCCGTCGAGCGCAGCGCGGCCGACCGGTCCACCTGGACCGAGATCCCTTCCTGACACCACCCCCGGGCTCCTGGCACCAGGTGTCCGCCGTCGTCCGAGGAGGACGCACCCCATGCCCCGTCCCATCACGCTGTTCACCGGTCAGTGGGCCGACCTGCCGTTCGAGGAGGTGGCCCGGCTCGCCTCCGAGTGGGGTTACGACGGCCTGGAGATCGCCTGCTGGGGCGACCACCTCGACGTCGAGCGCGCCGCCGACGACGACTCCTACGTGCAGGAGCGCCTCGACCTGCTGAAGCGGTACAACCTGCAGGTCTTCGCGATCTCCAACCACCTCAACGGCCAGGCGGTCTGCGACGACCCGATCGACGAGCGGCACCGCGGCATGGTGCACCCGCGCGTCTGGGGCGACGGCGACCCCGAGGGCGTGCGCCGGCGGGCGGCCGAGGAGATGAAACTGACCGCGCGCGCCGCGGCGAAGCTGGGCGTGAAGACCGTCGTCGGGTTCACCGGGTCGAAGATCTGGAAAACCGTGGCGATGTTCCCGCCCGTGCCCGAGTCGATGATCGAGGACGGCTACCAGGACTTCGCCGACCGCTGGAACCCGATCCTCGACGTCTTCGACGAGGTCGGCGTCCGGTTCGCCCACGAGGTGCACCCGTCGGAGATCGCCTACGACTACTGGACGACGGTGCGCACGATGGAGGCCATCGGCCACCGCGAGGCGTTCGGGCTCAACTGGGACCCGTCGCACTTCGTCTGGCAGGACCTGGACCCGGTGTCGTTCATCTGGGACTTCAAGGACCGGATCTACCACGTCGACTGCAAGGACGCGAAGAAGCAGGTCGGCAACGGGCGCAACGGCCGGATGGGCTCGCACCTGCCCTGGGCCGACCCGCGCCGCGGCTGGGACTTCGTGTCCACCGGCCACGGCGACGTCCCGTGGGAGGCGTGCTTCCGGATGCTCAACACCATCGGCTACGACGGGCCGATCTCGGTGGAGTGGGAGGACGCCGGCATGGACCGGCTCGTCGGTGCGCCCGAGGCGCTGGCGTTCGTGCGCCGGCTGGCGTTCGACCCGCCGGCCGCGGCGTTCGACGCCGCCTTCGCCAGCGGCAACTGACCAGCTGCACCGGGGCGGGCGGGCTTCCGTCGCGCACCCGCACCCGGTGCGTCATGGGTGCCGACTCGTCGTCACGTCAACCGGCTGACACGACGACGAGTCGGCACTCGGCATGACCGCGGTCCGGCCGGTGCCGGCGGTCACGCGGAGACGGTGACCGGGACCTCCATGCCGTTGGCCCGGTGCTGGCCGACCTCGCAGTAGAAGACGTACTCGCCCGCCTCGAGGGTCACCTCGACGGTCGCGGAAGCGCCCGGCTGGAGGATGTCCGTCCCGGCGACCCGCTGCCCGTCGCGCTCGACGGCGAAGTTGTGCGGCATGGCGCCGGTGTTGGTCACCTCGAAGGTGTAGGTGCCGGCGGAGTAGGAGTCCTCCGACAGCTCGAAGTCGAAGTCGATGGCGTTGACCGTGACGGTCTCGCCCTCGGCGGCCGGGGCCTGTTCGGACGACGACGGCGCTTCGGCAGCGCTCGAGCTGGTGTCGGCGGCGCTGCTGGTCGAGCCGCCGGCAGCGGCGTCGCCGTCGTCGTCACCACCGCAGGCGGTGAGGCCGAGCGCGAGGGCGAGCACGACGGCTGCGGCGCGGCGGGCGGACCGGGTGGAACGGGTCGGT
>DASQTE010000159.1:0-9741 GCA_035642035.1 Blastococcus sp. | reverse complement strand
GACGACGGCGTCGATCCGGTCGAGCCGGCGGTAGGCCGACCCGTCCATGGGCAGGATGCCGGCGCGGCAGAGCAGGAGGTCGGTCGCGGCGGCGAAGGACTCCCGGCCGAGGACGGCGGCCTTGGGCGTCAGGGCCTTGAGCAGGTCGGCCGACCGAGCGGGACTCCGGGTGAGCGGCAGCAGCCCCAGCGCCCCGGCGAGCGCGGTCGGGCCCAGGCGGCCGCGGTAGACCTCGATCGGCCCCTTCGGCAGCGGTGCCGGGCGACCCCGGGGTGCCGGGAGGGGCTCCGAGCCGTCGTCCGGCTCGGGCCGGCACAGCTCCGGCTCGCGGCGCCGCCAGACCTGCCGCCGGGCCCGCATCTCCAGTGCCCGTTGCAGGGCCGCGGCGGCGTTGATCGCGGGGACCGTCGGGCTCTGCGTGAGGGCGTGCAGCAGCGCGCTGGTCCCGGAGAACACCAGGTCGGTGCCCACCGACCCGATCCGCGCCTCGAGGCCGTCCTTGATCCACTGCTGGGTGTCGAGGAACGCGATCGCCAGCGTGACGTGGCGGGACACCGCCGGCACGGGGAGGACCTTGGCGACGGCCGCGACGCCCACGGCAGCGGTGTCGATCGCGGCGTCGAGGATCGCGGCCAGCATGGGTTCGAGATCGGCGGGGTGGTCCTGGCGCTGCGGGAACACCTGCGTCGCGCCCCGCCCCTGCTCGATGGCCGTGACGACGCCGACGACCTCCTCGGCGGAGACCCGCCGGTCGTCGATGCCCACCAGCACCCGGCCGACGACGTCGTTGACGGTCGCCCACTCGACGCCCTCGAGCCGCTCCAGGTGCCGCCGCAGCGCACTCCGGACCTCCTGAGGATCCCCACCCTCCGGGACGGCCACCTCGACCTGGACGTATCCGGGGTCGGCGGTGACGCGACGGGTGTGCCGCGCCGCGGGCGGTTCGAACATGCCGCGCGCGACCCGGGCGAGGCTGCGGACGTGCCCGTCCGGGATGGGGTTCGCGCCGGTCACGATCGTGCCGACGACGCGGGTCCCCGTCTCGGCCGCCGTCCGCGTCAGCCGCACGGAGCCGCCCGCGACCGTCGCGGTGAGGTCGACGCCCGCCCGGGCCACGCGGGCGGCGGTGCGGGCCGGCTCCGTCAGGAGGCCGGCCGTCACGAGCGCCGGTGCCGCCGCGAGGACGGCGCCGGTGGTGACCAGGCGCGCGGTCGCCCCGACGGCGGTGCGGGCGGCCTCGATGCCGCGGAGAAGAGCCATCGGCATCCCCTGTGACTACGGACACAGAACGCTACGCCGGAAGGCCGCTGATCGCCCGACGCCCGGGTGCATCACGGGCGTGGCGACGTGGACCGGAGACAGGGGCACGGCCCAGGCGCGGGGATTCGACGACCACGCCGGGGCCGGTGCGTGGCCGTGTTCCCCGAGTGCTTGCGCGCGAAACCATGCGACTGGCGGCGCGCCACGTTTGGCGGGCGGAGCGCGACCCGAGTCCCCCCGGGGCCCCGCCCGACGACAGCATGAGCGACTCCGGACCGTCTCGCAACCGATCGTCCACGACGTCTTGCACAGGCTCGGACGACACGCTGTGCAGATCACGCAAACTTGCACTGACTGCAAGAAAGGACGATCATGGCCGTGTGACCAGTGGCCTCCGTGAGCGCAAGAAGCTCGCGACCCGCCAGGCCCTGCACCTCGCCGCACTGCAGCTGGTGGACGAGCGCGGGCTGGACGAGGTGTCGGTGGACGACATCGCCGACCGTGCCGACGTCTCGCCCCGGACGTTCTTCAACTACTTCCCGTCGAAGGTCGACGCGGTGGTCGGCCTGGACCCGTCGGCGCTGCAGCAGCAGGTCGAGGCGTTCCTGGGCCGGCCGGCGGACGAGTCGCCCGTCGAGGCGATGCGTGCGGTCACCCGGGAACAGGCGGTCGAGATGGCCGAGGACACCGAGCTGTGGCCGCTGCGCCTCAAGGTGATCGACGCGCACCCGGCGATCCTGGGGCGCCTCGCGGCGGCGTTCGGCGAGTCGGAGCGGGTCCTGGCCGGCGCGATCGCCGAGCGGACGGGGACCCGGGTGGGCATCGACGCCTACCCGACGCTGCTGGCCGGGGTGGCCGCCGCCGCGATGCGGACGTCGCTCCACCGCTGGTTCACCGGCGACTTCAGCGCACCCCTCCCCGACCTCGTCGAGGAGACCTGGGACCTGCTGACCGCGGGGCTCCCCGCCCCGCACTGAACTCCCCGCACCACCCGAGCGGCCGGCGCCGTCCGCTCGCCTGGTGCCGCGCGCCCGCGGCACCACCGCCCTACCGAGGAGACCTCGTGCACGCCCCGCCCACCGACGCCGCCTCTCCCCCCATCGTCCTCACCCGGCGTCGCATCAACACGATCTTCGGCGCCCTGCTGGCCGGGATGCTCATGGCCAGCCTCGACCAGACCATCGTCTCGACGGCGATGCCGACGATCGTCGGCGAGCTCGGCGGCGTCTCGCACATGGCGTGGATGACCACCGCCTACCTGCTGGCCACCACCCTGGTGATGCCGGTCTACGGCAAGTTCGGCGACCTCTGGGGCCGGCGCACGCTCTTCCTGATCGCCATCGGGCTGTTCACCGTCGCCAGCGTCGGTGCCGCCCTCGCGCCCGACTTCGGCTGGCTGGTCTTCTGGCGGGGCGTCCAGGGCCTCGGCGGCGGCGGGCTGATGATCCTGTCGCAGGCGATCATCGCCGACATCGTCCCGGCCCGGGAGCGGGCCAGGTACATGGGCCCGATCGGTGCCCTCTTCGGCCTCTCGGCCGTGGCCGGGCCGCTCGTCGGCGGCTTCTTCACCGACCACGAGTCGCTCGGCTGGGAATGGGCGTTCTGGATCAACGTGCCGGTCGGCCTGACCGCGTTCGCCATCGGCTGGTTCGCCCTCACGCTGCCGCGCAAGAAGAGCACCACCCCGATCGACTACGCCGGGATCCTCACGCTGTCGGCGGCCACCACCTCGCTCGTCCTGTTCACCGACTTCGGTGGCCGCGACGGCTGGGGCTCCTGGCAGGCGCTGTCACTGCTCGCCCTCCTCGTCGTCTCGGCCGCACTGTTCGTCGCGGTCGAGCTGCGCGCCGCCGAGCCGATCGTCCCGATGACGCTGTTCCGCAACCGCACCTTCGTCGTCGCCACCGCACTGGGCATGGCCGTGGGGCTCGGCATGTTCTCGGCGATCGCCTTCATGCCGACGTTCCTGCAGATGGCGTCGGGCCTGTCGGCCGCCAATTCGGGCCTGCTGATGGTCCCGATGGTGGTGGGCATCATCATCACCATCCAGAGCTCGGCGACGTTCATCATGCGGACCGGCCGGTACAAGGTCTTCACCATCGCCGGGGTCGCCGTGATCATGAGCGCGATGGTCTGGATGACGACGCTGGCCGGGGACACCTCGCTCTGGACCATCGGCGCGATGTTCTTCGTGCTCGGGGCGGGCCTGGGCCTGATCATGCAGAACGTCGTCCTCGCCGCGCAGAACGCCGTCCCCGCGCAGCAGATCGGCACCGCGACCTCGACGAACAACTACTTCCGCGAGGTGGGCGCCACCCTCGGCGTCGCCGTCTTCGGGACGCTGTTCACCAGCCGGCTGGCCGAGAACCTCACCGGCGCGCTGTCCGGCAACGCCGAGCAGGCGGTGCAGGCCGGCATCACCTCGCCGGACACGCTGGTCCCGTCGGCCGTCGAGGCGGCCGGCGACCCGCTGAAGTCGGCCATCGTCGACGCCTACGCCGGCAGCCTCGCCCCGGTGTTCTGGTACCTGGTGCCGATCCTGGCCGTCGGGCTGCTGCTGGCGCTGGTGCTCGAGGAGATCCCGCTGTCGGAGCACGCCGGCATGGTGGCCCGCGGGGAGGCCGTCAACTCCGAGGACGAGCTGGCCGCGCTCTCGGCCCCGGCCGCCGTCGACGAGGTGGTCGTCCTCGAGGACGGCGACCGGGACGCGGACGAGCGCGAGGCACCCGCCCGCGTCTAGCTCCGCTGCGCATCCGACGACGGCGCCCTGACCGAAGAGTGGTCAGGGCGCCGTCGTCGTACCGGAGGTCGCGTGTTCGTCCTCCTCCTCGCCGTGCCCGCGCTGCTCGTCGTCGTCGTCGGCTACGTGATCGGCCACGGCCTGTGGGCCTGGATCGGCGGGATGGTGGACGCCGGCTTCGGCACGTCGGTCGCCTCCGCCGCCGAGGCGGCCGGGTGGGGAACGGGCCTGCTGGCGCTCGCCGGCACCGTCCGGCTGGCGGTCCTCGTCAGGCGTCGCCGCGCCAGCGGCGGCGCAGGGCGAAGGTGGCCGCCTCGGGACGACGGTCCCGGATGAACACGCCCTTCTTGTTGCCGTCGACGCGGGTGATGCCGAGCTGCGAAGTCGGCGAAGTTCCACACGTGCTCGCCGACGACGGCGTCGAACCGGTCGAAGACCCGGTGGTTCATCGCGAGGAACTCGACCTGGTACTCCTCGCTCCACGGCTGCGGGGCTCCGGCGCACAGGTGCGGGACGTGCGGGCCGACGAGCTGCGGGCACTGGCCGGCGGGTGGCTGGGCGACGCGGTCCCCGCGGTACTCGCCGCCCTGGGCCCCGACCTCGCCGACGACGCCGAGCTGGTCGGGACCGTCCGCCGGCGCAGCGAGGACCTCTCCGGTCGGCGGTGAGCAGCCGGCCCGGGGAGGGCGGCCACCCGGCGACCAGCGGGCCCGCGGCCACCGTCATGATGCTCGTCGGCCTCCGCGCACCGGGACGCCGCAGGGAGGAGCAGGACCGCCCATGGCGATCACGGCACTGGTGGCCCTCGACCTCGTCGGCACGTTCGCCTTCGCGCTCAACGGCGCGCTGATCGCCGTCCGCACCACCCGGCTGGACATCGTCGGCGTGGTCACCCTGGGCATGATCACCGCGCTCGGCGGCGGCACGATCCGCGACGTCTTCCTCGACGCCCTCCCGCCGGCCACCTTCGTCGACTGGCGGTACCTGACGGTGGCCGCGGCCGGCGGGCTGCTCGCCTTCTTCACCGGTCACTACCTGGAGCGGATCTACAGCGCGATCAACGTCCTCGACGCGGCGGGGCTGAGCCTGTTCGCCGTCACCGGCGCGCTCAAGGCGCTCGACCTCGGCTTCGGTCCCGCGCAGGCGGTCGTCGTCGGCGGGATCACCGGCGTCGGCGGCGGCACCCTCCGCGACGTGCTCATCCGCCAGGTGCCGTCAGTGCTCAGCAGCGGGCTCTACGCCGTCCCGGCGATCGTCGGGGCCACCGCGGTCGTCGTCGCCGACGTGCTGGGCGTCCGCGGCCCGGGCGCCGCGATCGGCGCCGCCGCGCTGTGCTTCGCCATCCGGATGCTCGGCGTCCACTTCGACGTCAACGCCCCCTTCCCCCCGGGCAGTCGCCGGCACGAGGAGGAATGAGTCAGGCGCCGCTCCCTGACGCCAGCCATGCCAGCGCGGCGACCACGAGCGCCTGCGTGCCGGTGTTCAGTGTGGGCTGGACGACGGGGGCGAACGCGGCCGAGTGGTTCACCGGGACGTCCTGGGCGACACGGCCGGTGCGCTCGGCCTCCGCGTAGCGCCGCGGGTCGGATCCTCCGACGAACCAGTACGTGTAGGGCACTCCCAGCGCGGTCGGGATGTCGCTGAAGTCCTCGCTGGCCGCGCCCTGCCCCAGCGGGATGCTCCGCTCGCCGAAGAACGAGGCGAACGCCGACGCCACCCGACCGGTGACCGCCTCGTCGTTGTCGGTGAGCGGGAACCTGTCGAACAGCTCGAACTCCGGTTCCCGGGGGCTGCCCGACGCCTGGCACTCGGCGCGGACGATGCGGCGGACCGCCTCGAGGACCGTGGTCCTGGTCGCCTCGGTGTACGTGCGGACGTTGAGCAGGAGCACGGCCCGGTCGGGGATGACGTTGCTTTTCGTGCCCGCCCGGATGCTGCCCACGGTGAGCACGGCAGTCTCCCCCGGCGGCACCTCGCGGGAGACGACGGTCTGCAACCGGACGACGACCATCGCGGCCAGGACGACCGGGTCGACCGCCGCCTGCGGCATGGAGCCGTGCGCGCCGCGCCCGTGGACGGTGATCCGCATGCTGTCCGCCGCGGACAGCGCCGGCCCGGAACGCGTCCCGACGAGCCCGGCCGGCAACGGCATCACGTGCTGGGCCAGCGCCACGGTCGGCGTCGGGAGGAGGTCTGCCAGGCCGTCGCCGACCATTCCCCGGGCTCCGTCGGCGGTCTCCTCGGCCGGTTGGAACAGCGCGACCAGCGTGCCCGCCCAGTGCTCCCGGCCGTCGGCGAGGAGCTGCGCGGCGCCGGCCAGGCAGGCGACGTGGACGTCGTGGCCGCAGGCGTGCATTACCGGCACCTCGTCGCCCTGGGCGTCGGTGCCGGTGACTTCGCTGGCGTACGGCAGCCCGGTCTCCTCCTGCACCGGCAGGGCGTCCATGTCGGCGCGCAGCAGCACCACCGGGCCCGCTCCGTTGCGCAGCACGCCTACGACGCCGGTGCCGCCCACCCGCTCGTGCACGTCGAAGCCGGCGCCTTGGAGGCGGTCGGCCACCAGGCCGGCCGTCCGGTGCTCCTGGTGCGAGAGCTCCGGGTGCCGGTGGAGGTCGCGGTAGAGCTCCTCCTGCCACGGCCGGCAGTCGTCCAGGCCGTCGAGGACCGTGGAGACAACCGGTCCCGATGGCATCGCCGTGTCCTCCCGCAGTCGAGGTCCTCCGCGGCTCAGTATCCGCACGACCGGCAGGCCGCGCGGACGTCAGTCCCGGGTGGCGGCGTCCCGCTGAGGGGACATCACGGCGCCGTCCGGGTCGATGCGGCCCAGGATGGCCTCGGTGATGCCGGCCAGCTGGCGCACCTGCTCGTCGTCCAGGGCATCGATCACCTGCTGCCGCACGGTCGCGACGTGACCCGGCGCGGCGGCCACGATCTTGTCCCAGCCGGCCTCCGTCAGCTGCGCGTTGGTGGCCCGCCCGTCCTCCGGGCACGGGAAGCGCCGCACCAGCCCCCGGTCCTCCAGCCGGCGCACGACGTGCGAGAGCCGGGGCAGGGTGGCGTTCGTCCGGGTCGCCAGCGCCGTCATCCGCAACGTGCGCGCGGGCGCCTCGGAGAGCATCGCCAGCACGAAGTACTCGAAGTGGCTCAGGTCGGCGTCCCGGCGCAGCTGGGTATCCAGGACGCCGGGCAGCAGCTCCAGGACGGCGGCGAGCCGTACCCAGGCGATCCGCTCCTCGTCGGTGAGCCATCGGTTCTCCACGGCGCCATCCTATGTTCAGTTGACGCTACAACCAATCCCCTGTACGATTCAGTTGTCGCTACAACCAAACGAGAGAGAGTGATCCTCATGGCACGCGTCAGCATCATCGGCACCGGGAACATGGGTCAGGCCATCGCGGCGCTGGCCGCCAAGGGCGGCAACAGCGTGGAGCTGATCGGCTCCGCCGACACCGAGAAGCAGGTCACCGGCGACGTCGTCGTCCTGGCCGTCTACTACCCGGCCGTCGCCGACGTGCTCGCCACCCGCGGGGACAGCTTCGCCGGCAAGGTCGTCGTGGACATCACCAACCCGCTCGACCTCGCCACCTTCGACTCCCTCACCGTGCCGGCCGACGGCTCGGCGGCCGCGGAGATCGCCGCCGCCCTGCCGCAGTCGCGGGTCCTCAAGGCCTTCAACACGACCTTCGCCGGCACCCTCGCGGCCGGGAGCGTCGGCCCGCTGCCCACGACCGTCCTGATCGCCGGGGACGACGCGGACGCCAAGGCACTGCTCGCCGGCATCGTCACCGCCGGTGGCCTGCGCGCCGTCGACGCCGGATCGCTCCGCCGGGCCCGCGAGCTCGAGGCCCTCGGCTTCCTGCAGCTCACCCTGGCCGCCGGCGAGAAGATCTCGTGGACCGGCGGCTTCGGGCTCGTCGACTGACCGCACCACTCCCCCGCCGCACCACCCGTCTGGAGATCCCGGCATGACCGTGCCCACGAACCATCCCTTCGCCGCCCACCTCGAGCGGGTCGCGGCCGCCGCGCCGCACGCCGCCTGGACGCCGGAGGACGGCGCCCTCCCGGCGCTGTACCTCAGCCACGGCGCCCCGCCGCTGTTCGAGGACGCCGGCTGGATGACCCAGCTCTTCGCGTGGGCACGGTCGATGCCGCGGCCGAAGGCGGTGCTGATCGTCTCCGCGCACTGGGAGGCCGCACCGCTGAGCCTGTCGAGCACCGACGCCGCGGTCACGCCGGTGTACGACTTCGGCGGCTTCGACCCGATGTACTTCCGGATGCGCTACGACACCCCGGACGCGAGCGAGCTCGGCGCCCGGGTGCTCGGCGCCCTGGGCGGGAGCCAGTCGGTCCACCAGCAGCAGAGCCGCGGGCTGGACCACGGCGCCTGGGTGCCGCTGAAGGTCATGTACCCGGAGGCCGACATCCCGGTGCTGCAGCTGAGCCTCCCGACCGGCGACCCGGACGGCCTCCTCCGCCTGGGCGCCCGCCTGCGCGCGCTGCGCGAGGAGGGCGTGCTCGTCGTCGGCTCCGGGTTCACCACCCACGGCCTGCCCTTCCTCAGCCGCTCCGACTTCCTGGGCCACACGCTGCCCGGCTGGTCGATGGAGTTCGACATCTGGGCCGCCGAGCAGCTCGCGACGGGCGACGTCGCCGCGCTGGCCGACTACCAGCACCGGGCGCCCGGGATGCCCTACGCCCATCCGACCGTCGAGCACTTCACCCCGCTGTTCGTCACGCTGGGCGCCGCGACGGACCCCGAGGCGCCGCGGGACTTCACGATCGACGGCTTCTGGATGGGCCTGTCGAAGCGCTCCCTCCAGGTCGCCTGACCCGCGGTCAGCCGGCGTCGAGGTCGCGGGCGACGGCGCCCGCGGCCTCGGCCAGCGCGGCCCCCCAGGCAGGGAGCCGGTCCCGGGAGAACCGGGCCGTGGGCGCGGCCACGGAGAGCGCGACGCCGGTGAACCCGCCGGCGGCCGGGACCGCGATCCCCACGGCGGTCAGCCCGGCCTCGGTCGCCTGGTCGTTGACGGCCAGCCCACGTCGCCGGACCGTCCGCAGCTCGCGCACCACCCGCGCGACCGCCGCCTCGTCCAGGGCGTCGAGAGCCGCGGCGACCTCGCCGTCGTCGAGCGTGGCGAGGACCGCCTTGCCGCCCGAGCTGAGGTGGGCGGGCAGCGTGCGGCCGGTGCGGTCGCCGACCCGCAGCACCTGATCGCTCTCGACGGTCGCGACGAACCGGACGTCGGGGCCGGCGAGGACCATGGCGTTGGCCGTCTCCCCCACCGTCTCCACCAGCCGGCGCAGGTGCGGCAGGGCGACGTCGCGCAGCCTCGCGACCGATGCCTGCCGCACCGGACCACGGCGCAGCACCGGACCGGCGCCGTAGCGGCGGTCGGGCAGCTGCTCGGCGAAGTCGCGGTAGACGAGCATCCCGAGCAGCCGGTGCGCGGTCGAGACCGAGACACCCAGCCGCGCGGCGACGTCGGTCACCCGCATGGCCCCCTCCTGCTGCAGCAGGCTCGCCAGCAGCAGCGCGGAGTCGACGGAGGCGATCGCGTACGCGGGTCGATTCTTCACCGCAGAAAAGGCTATCCCCTCCTGCGGAAGGTGCGGGACCGTTCGACCAGACGACCCGCCGCGGTCACCGAGTCAGGGGACACCGACGTGCAGTTCTACCTCGACGGCTACCGGCCCGGCGACCCGCTCGTCGAGCAGCCGCACCCCTCCGTCGCGGACCGTCC
>DASQTE010000158.1:0-3258 GCA_035642035.1 Blastococcus sp. | reverse complement strand
TGCTGGCCGCGGTGGTGTTCGTGCTGACCGGTCCGGTGGTGTTCCTCGCCGGCCTCGGGACGTCGGACGCCCCGGTGCTGGCGGTGCTGGCGACCGCTCTCTGGCTGACCGCGGCGCGCGGCGGGACGTGGTCGGCCATGGCCGCCGGTGGGCTCCTGGCGCTCGTCCCGGTGATGGACCACGTCGGCGCCGTCCTCGTCCCGTTCGTCGTGGTCGCCGGAGCCCTGATGACCACGGGGAACCCGCTGCGCCGGGCGGCGCTCGTGGGGCTGGCGGCCGTGGCGCTGACCGGGATCCTCGAGCTCCTCGGTGCCGGTGCCGGCTCGAGGGCCTGGACCGCCGTCTTCTCGGGTGAGGCGGCCAGCCCGCTGCCGCGGACGGCGCTGGCCGGCCTGCTCGTGCTCGATGTCGGCCTGCTCATGGCGGTCGCCGTGGCCGGGGCGGTCGTCCTGTTCCGCACCGGTCGACAGGACGCGCTGATCGCCGGGGTGCTGCTCGTCGGGGGCGCCCTGCTCCCGACCGCGCAGCTGTGGGCCGGCGAGGCGGTGGCGTTCAACCAGCACCTCGCGTACTCCGCGCTGTTCCTCGCGCCGCTGGCCGGCATCGCACTCGCCCGGCTGTCACGGCGCACCTGGCGGCTGGGCCCTCTCCTGCTGCTGCTGCCGGTGCTGCTGCTCTTCGGTGCCTCCCGGTCCGGCGCCCTGTACTCCACGTGGGCCGACGTGCGTCCGGTCGCCGCCGAGATCCTCGCCGACCCGCGTCCGGGCCTCTACCTGGCCGGTGGCCCCGCCGCAGAGCCGCTCGAGTACTACACGGCCGGCTCGTCGGCGGTGGCCTGGGAGGACACCTACGGCCTCTACGCCCAGGGCGACGACGCGATCCGCGTCGCCGTCGAGGACCTGCGCTACGAGACGATCGTCGTGCACACCGCCAGCACCGGATCCGCCGCCGAGGACGCGCAGGAGGACGTGGTGCTGACGGCACTGCACGACAACTTCACCGACTACGAGCTGGCGGCGACCATCCAGGCTTCGGGGGCCGCCGACGGCGACTCCTGGCTGGTCTACCGGCAGGTGGCCCGATGACCCGCCGGTGGGGACGCATCCTGCTGGCGGCGCTGGTGGTGGTGGGTGCCGTGCTCTTCGCCGGCTACCGCGTGGTCACCGACGTGGCGGTGCGCAACGCTGCCGCCGTCGACGTGGCGCCGGTCGAGGAGCAGGTGGCCGTCCGGCCGGTCGCGAACGACTGCTCGGGCGGGTACGTCGTCCTCACGTTCGACGACGGGCCGCGGCAGCACACCGACGAGCTGCTCGACCGGCTCGAAGCGCTCAACCTGACCGCCGTGTTCTTCTGGGCCGGGCAGAACATCGAGGGCCGTGAGGAGCTGGTGCGGCGGGCCGTCGAGGCCGGAAGCGTGCTCGGCAACCACAGCGTCTCGCATCCGGATCTCACGACCGGCGAGCTGCCGAACGGTGACCGGATCAGCCCCTGGGGCCCGGAGCAGATCCGCGAGGAGCTGCAGCGCACCAACGACCTGCTGGTCGAGTACGGCGCGCCGGTGCCGCAGTACTACCGGCCGCCGTACGGCTCGGTGAACCCGGTGGTGGACGCCGTGGCCCAGGAGGTCGGCCTGCGTCTGGTGATGTCCTACGGGCACGACGAGACCGACAACCTCATCGACTCCCACGACACCGAGGGGATCACCACGGAGCAGATCGTGGCCAACGTCGTGGGGCCGATGCGGGACGGCTCGATCATCACCATGCACGACGGGCTCGGGCAGGCGACGCTGAACTCGATCGAGGCCCTCCAGCCGATCGTGGCCGTCATGAACGAGCGGCGCCTCTGCGCGACGACGGACGTCCGGCCGGACGCGGACGGCCGGGTGCTGCAGTTCGGCGAGTGACGGGCGGTCAGGTGCCCAGTTCGGCGCCGAACGTCTCCGCGAACGGATAGCCGTCGCGGGCCTCGATCGTCATGTCCCACACGTAGGCGCCGCGCACCCGGTGCCCGGCGTCGACCAGGGTCCGGTAGGCGGCGAGATACTCGTCGACCGGCATCTGCCCCGGGTCGCCGATCGCCGAACCGGCGTAGGTGGTCCCGATGACGAACCGGGACGGCGGCAGTCCGCGGTCGAACATCCGCTGCGCGGTGGCGACGATCGTGGCCTGCCGCTCGGCGGGGGTCTGGGCGAAGTCGTAGAACTGGGGCCCGTAGAGGTCGCAGACCGGCCCGCTCCAGCTGCGGCCGTCCACGGTCGCCTGCCCCTCGGCGAGGGCGAAGTCCTCGTACAGGGGCGCGCCCGGTTCCGCGGAGACGGTGACGGCGAAGTCGGCGCCGCGGCTGGCCTTGAGCCGGGCACTGGCGGTGACCAGGCTGTCGAGGTCGGTGCCGGCACCGCCGTTCTCGATGTCCCAGTCGATCCCGTCGCAGCCGTACCGGTCGCAGATGTCCTCGACGCTCCCGACCAGCTCGTCGACCTGCTGGTCGGTGCGCATGCTGATCCCGCCGTCCACCGCGCCGCCGATCGACAGCAGGACGACGGCACCACGGGCCTGGACGGCAGCGATGTCGTCGCGCAGCTGCTCCTCCGTGATGCCGCTTCCCTCGTCGGGGGAGAACCGGAGCCGTCCGGTGCCGCTCTCGGCGCTGGTGGCGAAGGCCAGGAGGAAGACGGTCGCCCGGTCGCTGGCGGTCGTCAGCCGCGGCGAGCCGTCGGCGCGCCAGTACTCGCCGACGACAGCGTCCGGGAGGGGCCGCTCGGCCGTCGCGTCCTGCCCCGCGGAATCCGTCGTCCGCAGGCAGGCGACCAGCCCGAGGGCCAGCGCGACCACGACCGCCCCCGTGATCAGTGGCAGCGTGGAGCGGCGGGCGCGATGGCGCACGAAGATCCCCTGTCCGCCGTCGTGGTCCTGATGACGCCGAGACCGCATGGGGCCGACGTGTCGTTGCCAAGAATCCCACGGCCGGTGGACGGAGCCTACCGGCGTCCCCGAGCGGTCAGCGCCCCAGCCGGTGGCGCACCAGGAGAGGGAGATAGCGGAGCACGAAGAGCGAATTGCCCACGAGGTACCGCCGCCACAAGCGCCCCGGCTCGGACACCAACCGCCACGCCCAGTCGAGCCCTGCTCGTCGCACCCAGGCCGGTGACATCCGCTTCTCGCCGGCGAAGAAGTCGAACGCTGCACCGAGGCCGACCGCCATGCAGTCGAGCTGGCCGGCCGTGCGGTGCATCCACTCCTCCTGCTTCGGACACCC
>DASQTE010000157.1:0-4139 GCA_035642035.1 Blastococcus sp. | reverse complement strand
CGCATGACCCTGACCCGTGAGCAGCTGGCCGCCCGCGTCGCCCTGGAGCTCGAGGACGGCGCCTACGTCAACCTCGGCATCGGCATGCCGACGCTGGTCCCCAACTACGTGCCCGACGACGTCCACGTCGTCCTGCACTCGCAGAACGGCGTCCTCGGCGTCGGCCCCTACCCCTACGAGGGCGAGGAGGACGCCGACCTGATCAACGCGGGCAAGGAGACCGTCACGATCCTGCCGGGCGCGAGCTTCTTCGACTCGGCGATGTCGTTCGGGATGATCCGCGGCAAGCACCTCGACGTCGCCATCCTCGGGGCGATGCAGGTCAACACCCGCGGCGACCTGGCCAACTGGCTGATCCCCGGGAAGATGGTCAACGGCATGGGCGGCGCGATGGACCTCGTCCACGGCGCCCGCAAGGTGATCATCATGATGGAGCACGTCGCCCGCGACGGGTCGCCGAAGATCGTCGAGGAGTGCACCCTGCCGCTGACCGGCAAGGCGTGCGTCGACCGGATCGTCACCGACCTCGCCGTCATCGACGTCACCGACGACGGCCTGGTTCTCCGCGAGACCGCCGCCGGCGTGACCGCCGACGAGGTCGTGGCCGCCACCGGCGCCCACCTCACCGTCGCCGACGACCTCCGCGAGATGCCACTCCCCGCCACCGTCTGAGAGGCGAGGGGCGACGTCCCCCAGGCGGACGGTTCCGGTGCCGGAATGTCCGCCTGAGGGACGTCGCTCCCCGTCAGCGGGTCAGAAGGGGTAGGCGGGCAGGTCGCCGCGCAGGGTGACCCACTGGGTCTCGGTGAACGCCTCGATGTTGGCCATCGGCCCGCCGTGCCGGGATCCCGTGCCCGACGCCCCGACGCCGCCGAACGGGGCGACCGCCTCGTCGTTGACCGTCTGGTCGTTGATGTGCACCAGCCCGCTCGGGATGCGCTCGGCCAGCTGGAGGCCGGCGTACACGTCCTTGGTCAGGATGCCCAGGCTCAACCCGTAGTCGGTGCCGGCGGCCAGCTCGGCGACCTCGTCGAGGGAGGAGAACGGGGTCACCGGGGCGACCGGGCCGAAGATCTCCTCCTGGTACGCCGGGGCGTCCACCGAGACGTTCCCGAGCACCGTCGGCCGGTAGAACAGGCCCTCGTACGTGCCGCCGGTACGCACCGTGGCGCCGCCGTCGACCGAGGCGGTGACCAGCCCGTGCACCCGGTCGCGCTGCCCGGCGTCGATCAGTGGGCCCAGCGCCACGTGGTCGCGGAACGGGTCGCCGACCGGCAGCTTCTCGACCTTCTCGCTGAGGACCTGGGTGTACTCCTCGGCGATCGACTCGTGCACCAGGTGCCGGGAGGTGGCCATGCAGATCTGGCCGGAGTGGGCGAACGTGCCCCATGCCCCGACCGAGGCGGCCGCGGTCACGTCGACGTCGCCCAGCACGATCAGCGCCGAGTTCCCACCCAGCTCGAGGTGGGCGCGCTTGAGGTGCTGACCGGCCAGGGCACCGACGGCACGACCGGCCCGGGTGGACCCGGTGAAGGCGATGACCCGGACGGCGGGCTCGATCACCATCGCCTCGCCGACGTCGGCGCCGCCGGGCAGGACCTGGAGGACGCCGGCGGGCAGGCCCGCCTCCTCGAAGACGCGGGCGAACATCGCCCCGCCGGAGATGGCGGTGCGCGGGTCGGGCTTGAGGATGACCGCGTTGCCGAGGGCCAAGGCGGGTGCCACCGCCCGGATCGCCAGGATGGTCGGGACGTTGAACGGAGCGATGACGCCGACGACGCCGGCCGGCACCCGGCGGGCGAACGAGAGCCGCGGCGAGCCGGTGCGCAGCAGCTCGCCGTACGGGTGGCTGGGCAGCGCCGAGGCCTCGTAGCACTCCTGGGCACTGGTGTGGACCTGGAAGTCGCCGAAGGGCTGGATGGCGCCGGACTCCCGGGCGAGCCACCCCTTGATCTCGTCGGCGTTGGCCGAGAGCACGTCGCCGGCCTTGCGCAGCACAGCGGCGCGCTGGTCGAACGGCAGCGCCGCCCACGCCCGCTGCGCCTCCGCCGCCCGCACGGCGGCGGTGTGCACGTCCTCCGGGGTCGCCTTGCCGACCTGACCGAGCACCTCGCCGGTGGCCGGCTCCAGCGCGTCGTACGTGCCGCCGCTGCCGTCGGTCCACGAACCGGTCCAGACCTTGCCCTGCCAGGCGCCGTCGTCGAGCAGTGCCATGTCGTCTCCTTCTGTCCGACCGCGTCGTCGCGGTCATGGTTCCTGGTTGTCGCGCGGCCGTCAGGCCGTGTCCGAGTCGGTCGGGGTCACCGTCCTCCGGCCGGGTGTGGCCGCCGCCGCCCGGTCGAGGGTCCGCGAGATGCCGCGCGCGGCGGCCCGGACGCCCGGGGTCATCGCCCGGACGGCTGCCGGCGAGCTGCCGCGGACGACGACGGACAGCGCGGCGACGACGCTGCCGCGGACCTCGATCGGCGCGGCCACCGACACCGCGTCCGTCGTCACCTGCCGGTCGCTGATCGCCACCCCGGTCCGGCGCACCTCCGCGAGCACCCGCCGCAGCTGGCGCGGGTCGGTCAGGGTGAAGGGCGTGTACCGCTGCAGCGGCCGGGCGAGCACGCGCTCCTGCACGTCGAGCGGCGCGTGCGCCAGCAGGACCAGCCCCACACCGGTGGGCGGCAGCGCGAACCGGCCCCCGACCTGGGTGAGGACGGCGACGGCGTTCCGCGCGGCGAACCGCTCGACGAACACCACCTGGTCGTCGTCCCGCACCGCCAGCTGCACGTTCTCGTGGGTGACCTCGTAGAGGTCCTCCATGAACGGCAGCGCCGCCTCCCGCAGACCCAGGCCCCGCGGCGCCAGCGCGCCGAGCTCCCAGATCCGCAGCCCGATCCGGTAGCGGCCGTCGTCGTCCCGCTCGAGCGCGCCCCAGCAGCACAGCTCCCCCACCAGCCGGTGCGCGGTGGACAGCGGGACGTCGACGGCCCGGGAGAGGTCGGACAGCGTCAGGGCGGGCCGGTCGCGGGTGAACGCCCCGAGCACCGCCAGCACCTTGCCGCCGGCGGTGCGCCGACCGGTCAGAGCTCGAGGACCAGCCTCGGGCACGCGGCCCGGGAGACGCAGATGAACATCGTGTCGTTCACCGCCTGCTCCGCCGGTGTCAGCAGGGAGTCCCGGTGGTCGACCTCCCCGGACAGGACCGTCGTCTCGCACGTTCCGCACGTCCCTTCCGTACACGAGGACAGCACGTCGATGCCGGCCTCCTCGACCACCTGCAGGACAGACTTCTCCGGTGGGACCGTCAGCGACAGTCCACTGAGGGCGAGTTCCACCTCGAACGCGCCGGTGAGCACCGGTTCGCCGACGTCCTTGGGCGCGAACCGCTCGACGTGCAGCGACCCTTCGGGCCACGCGGCGCAACGCTGCTCGACGGCGACCAGAAGCGGCTCGGGACCGCAGCAGTAGACCAGCGTGCCCGGTCGCGGGGTGCCCAGGAGCGACTCGAGGTCGATCAGCCCGACCTCGTCCTGGGGGTGCAGGATGACCCGCTGGCCGGTCGCCTCCTCCAGCGACTGCAGGAAGGCCATCGACCGGCGGCTGCGCCCGCCGTAGTGCAGCTCCCACTCGGCCCCGGCCGCGTCGGCGGCGTCGATCATCGGCAGGATCGGCGTGATGCCGATCCCCCCGGCGACGAACAGGTAGCGCGGGGCGGGCACCAGCGGGAAGTGGTTGCGGGGGCCGCGCACCTGGACGACGGCGCCCTCGACGAGGGCGTCGTGCACGTGCGCGGACCCGCCCCGGCTCTCGGGCTCGCGGAGGACGGCGATCCGCCAGCGCGACCGGTCGACCGGGTCGCCGCACAGCGAGTACTGGCGGGTGAGCCCGTCCGGCAGCCGGAGGTCGACGTGCGCCCCGGGCGCCCACCCGGGCAGGTCCTCGCCGGCCGGGTCGCACAGGTCGAGGACGACGACGCCCTCGGCCCCCGTGGTTCGGACATCGACCCGCAGCGTCAGATCCACCTCGTCGGAGGTGCTGTGCACGGTTCTCCTCTCCTAAGCGGGGACGGGGGTCCGGACCCGGATCGTCCGCGGGTCGGTGACGACGTGCGGCGGGGGTGGCGGGAGCACGGCCGGCGGCGCGGGCTCCTC
>DASQTE010000156.1:0-11842 GCA_035642035.1 Blastococcus sp. | reverse complement strand
ATCCGTGGCCCGCCGCACCGCCGTGCCGGTGGGGAGGGGACGGGCCTACGGTCCTCCCATGGACTCGAACGCCCAGGTGGCGCCCACCTGCATCGTGGTCATGGGGGTGTCGGGGTCCGGGAAGTCGACGGTCGCCGCGGGCCTGGTCGAGCGGCTCGGCTGGGAGTTCGCGGAGGGCGACGACTTCCACCCGCCCGCCAACGTCGACAAGATGCGCAGCGGCACACCACTGGACGACGACGACCGCTGGCCGTGGCTGCGCACCCTCGCCGCATGGATCGGGGAGCACGAGCAGGCCGGGACGTCCGCCGTCGTGACCTGCTCGGCGCTCAAGCGCGCGTACCGCGACGTGCTGCGGGAGGGGCACCCCTCGGTCTGGTTCGCCCACGTCACGGCGGACCGGGAGCTGCTCGGCGAGCGGGTCGTGCACCGGACCGGTCACTACATGCCGCCGTCCCTGCTGGACAGCCAGCTCGCGCTGCTCGAGCCGCTGGGGGACGACGAGCCGGGCGCCGCGATCTCCGGCGCGGGTGCGCCGGAGGAGGTCGTGCGCGAACTGCTGGACGTGCTGGCCGCGGAGCGCGGGGTCCGGGCGAGGAGCGGCGGAACCCCCATCTGACCGATCGGGTGGCGCCAGGCGCGAGGTTCCCGCGCCCGTGTGACGCCGTCCTCGCCGGTCGCCTGGGAGGCTGGTCCGGTCGACTGCTCGAGTCCGGTGACCAGGGGAGGGACGTGGAACCGCACAGCCGCCTGCTCGGAGGCAGGTACGAGCTGCTGGTCCCGCTGGCCAGCGGGGGCATGGGCCGGGTCTGGCGGGCGCGCGACGTCCTGCTGGGGCGACCCGTCGCGGTGAAGGTGCTGCGCAACGAGTTCACCTCGGACGCGACGTTCCGTGCCCGCTTCCGCGCCGAGGCCACGCACACCGCCGCGCTGCACCACCCCCACATCGCCTCCGTCTTCGACTACGGGGAGGTGCGGGCGGACGGCGAGAACCTGGCGTACCTCGTGATGGAGCTCGTCGAGGGCGAGACGCTGGCCGATCTGCTGGAGCGGACGGGCCGGCTGGACCCCGCGCGGACCCTCGACCTCCTGCGGCAGGCGTCCTCCGCGCTGGCCGCGGCCCACGCCGCCGGCCTCGTGCACCGCGACATCAAGCCGGGCAACCTGCTGGTGCGGGACGACGGCGTCGTCAAGGTCACCGACTTCGGCATCGCCTGGTCCGCCTCCAGCGTCCCGTTGACCGGCACCGGTCAGGTGATGGGCACGGCGAACTACCTGTCACCGGAGCAGGCGGCAGGCGGACCGGCGTCCCCGGCCAGCGACGTCTACGCCCTGGGCGCGGTCGCGTACGAGTGCCTCACCGGGCGGCGCGCCTTCGACGGCGAGAGCTCCGTGCAGGTCGCCCTCAAGCAGATCCGCGAGGAGCCGGCTCCGCTGCCGCCGGACATCCCGGCCGGGGTGCGTCGGCTCGTCGAGCGCGCGATGGTGAAGGACCCGGCGCAGCGCTATCCGGACGGGGCGGCGTTCCGGGCGGCGGTCGACGCCACCGCCGACGCGAGCGCCACCGCACCGATTCGGCCGGCCGGCCGTTCCGGGACCACGGTGCTTCCGCTACCCCCGGCGCCGGTCGTCGCACCGGCGGCCACGGCGGCGCCCTCCCGCCGCTTCCCGCGGTTGCTCGGCCCGATGGTGCTGGGCGCGGTCGCGCTCGTGCTGGCGGGGGTCGTCGGGGCGTTGCTGCTGATCGACCGCGGAGGAACCGGCAGCCCGCCGTCGTCGGGGTCGTCCGCGGGGCCGTCGTCGCAGCCGTCGACGAGCGCGCCGGCGACGCCGTCGCCGATCTCCCTCACCGCCGCGGACCTCGTCGGTCGCCCGGTGGACGAGGTGGAGGCGGAGCTGGTCGGACTGGGGCTGCGGGTGGAGCTCGCACCGGTGGAGACCGCCGACGTCGCGGCCGGCCTCGTGACCGCCGCGACCGTGCGGGGCGAGCCGGCTCCGGACAGCCTCGTCACGCTGTTCTACGCCGTGGAACCGGGCGGGAACGGCAACGGCGGCGGAGGCGGCGGGAACGGCAACGGCAACAGCGGGAACGGGAACGGGAACGGGAACGGCAACGGCGGTGGCGACGACTGACCGACCGGCTCAGGGCTCGTCGGGACCCGGCGGCTCGGGCGCCGGTCGCCGGTCGGCGGCCGATCGGCCGTCGTCGGCGCTGCGCTCGTACTGCCGCCGCTCCAGGCGCAGGGGCGAGTTCCGGACCGTCGTCGCGTGGTCGGCGATCTCCGCCGTCCCGCCGGCCAGCCGCTTCTGCACGACGGTCAGGGCCGCCCGGTGGTCGCTGATCGCGCGGAGGACGTCGTCGAAGCGCTCGGCGACGACGTACTTGGTGCCGTCCACGAGATGCAGGACGGTGTCGGGCTCGGCCTCGATCCGCTCGATCTGCGAGGGATCGACGGAGAAGTGCTCGCCGTTGCGGCAGGTGACAGCGATCATGGGAGCGGTCCTTCCGCTCGGGCGGGGTAGCGGACCCCGGCGGCGCCGGTCACGGCACTCCCTGCATCGGCCCGGCGCGGGCGCGGCTGTAGCCGAACGACGGTGACCTCACCCGTCGGGGAGGAGCGGTCCGCGGCCGCTCAGAAACCGAAGAGCAGGCCCAGCCCCCCGAGGGTGAAGCAGACCATCACGATCACGAGCGGCAACTGGTCGGAGGCCCGGGCCCGGCGGGCGGAGAGCAGCGCGCGCTCGTGGGCCAGGGTCACACCGATGACGTGGCCCAGGATGATCGCGCCGACCTGGACCAGCGCGATCACGTCGGAGCTGACCGCGTTGAGGTCCAGCCGGTTGCCGTAGGTGCCGAACAGGTCGAGCCCGTCGACGCCGAAGGGGTTGCTGGCCAGGATCCACGTGGTCTGGCCGTCCAGGACCAGCAGGCTGAAGTAGTGGGCGACCGTGTAGCCGAGGGTGATCGGGATGACGGTGGACGCGTACCTCGCCGGCTGGATCGCCGGGTCCTGCATGGCCATCCGGCCCGACAGGCGGGTGCCGAGCACATAGAGGGCCGTGACGACGGCGATCATGACCAGCAGGCCGAGGGTCCCGGACAGCGTGTCGTCCGACGAGCCGGGCCCGGTCTGCCAGAACACCGTGCGGGACAGCCCGTCGAACGCCGTCGAGCCGAGCAGCACCACGACCAGGGCGGCGAGCCCGGGCTGGGACGGCGTCGCGATCGCGTTGGCCAGCGGGTTGCGGAGCACGAGCCGGCCGCCGTCGCGTCGTCCCCACGGGGACAGTCGGGCGATCACCGTCGAGTAGGCCTCGAAGCCGTCCCCGTGCGCGAACCAGTCCTCGCCGAACCACAACGCGAGGCCGACGTGGACGACGGCGTAGCCGAGCAGGAAGACCGCCACCGTGACCGGCTCCGCGCGATCCGGGTGGACGAGCTCCAGCCAGACGAAGACCAGCAGCGACCCGGCGGCCGGCCACAGTCCCAGGGACGGCAGCCGGGCGGCTCCCGGCGGCCGGGCCGGCACGAACCCGCGCAGGCCGCGGTGCAGCAGCCGCAGCGGGTTGGCCACCCGCGCGACGGGGCCGAGCAGCAGGCTGAGCGGGACCAGGCCGACCCAGAAGGTGACGTAGAGCACCCACGGCGCCAGGTTCCGGTCGGTCTCCCGCGGACCCCACAGCGCGACGGCGACGACGAACGCCGCGACCAGCAGCGCCGCCGCCTGGAGCCCCCGCCGCAGAGGGGCGCCGTCCAGGAGTCGCTGCAGACCGGCCGGCAGGGGGCGTCCTGAGCCGGACCCGCCCAGTCGCGGTGTGCGCCAGAACAGCAGCAGGACGGCGAAGCTCGCGAGGATCGCCGCGCCGGCGCCGTAGAGGGCGAAGCCGATCGGGATCGGCAGGTCCGTCCGCGACCCGACCCCGTGCGCGAGGAGGGTCACCCGACCTGCAGGGAGAGGAGCAGCGTGCCCGCGTCGTGCAGCTCCACCTCGAACACCCCCGGGATCGTGGCGTCGAACTCGACGGTGGTCGGGGTGCCGGGAGGAAGGTCGCAAGTGAGGTCGTAGCCGTGCACGTGCAGCTCGTCGCGGGCGTCGCTGGTGACGACCAGGGTGACGTGCTCACCGGCCGGCACCGGCATCCGGCCGGTGTCGCCGGTGACCTGGCCGCCGGTCACCGTGACCTCGATGCGCTGCCCGGCGGCAGCCGGCGCGGACGAGCTGCTCGACGTGGACGAGCTGCTCGACGTGGACGAGGCGGCCGGGACCGGCTCGTCGGTACCGGCGCAGCCGGTGAGCGCCGCGGCCAGGCCGAGGCCCGCGAGGGCAGCCGGGAGCCGGGAGGGACGCACGGGCACGGGGAGTCTCCGGGGGGTGGGGAGGAGGTGCGAGGGTCAGCGGCTGCCGAGCCCGCTCGTCGAACGCTCGGCATCGTCCCCCGACGGCGGATCCGCGGCGGTGTCCGGGTAGGGCTCGCGGCTGCTCGCCCGCCGGGAGTAGCGGCCGACGCCCCACGAGATGCTGGCGATCAGCGCGAGGGTGCACGTGAGGACGACGAGATTCGCCACGGCCCAGAGTCCGCCGCCGGACTCCTCGAGTTCCCGCTGCAGGATCTCGACCTCGGGGATGGCCGAGCGGGTCATGCCGTCCTCGGCGGGGATCTCCTCCTCGCCGAGTGCCTGGTCCTCGGGCAGGTAGATCGGGATCGCGGTGAGCACCCGCCCGTCGTGCACCCGGAGCAGGGCCTTCCAGGTGCCGTCCACCGGGATGGGCTGCGTCGTCCGGTAGGTGCCCTCGCCGGTCTGCTCGAGCGCGTCGACGACGAGCCCGTCGCCCTGCCACGAGGTGATCTGCACCCAGGCCGGGTCGTCGACGAAGTCGGCCGGGTCCAGCTGGACGCTGATGTTCGCCGTCCGCGGGTCGGCCTGGACGTCCTCGATGGCGAAGGTGGCGTCGAGGTCGTCGGGCACGGTGGCCAGCAGACCGTTCGCGGCCGCCGCGGCGAGCACCACCAGTGAGCCGGCGAGGACCGTCCGGGCGACCGCCGGCCGGGGGAGCCGGCGACGCAGGCCGGAGGCGAGGAGGGCGCCGAGCAGGCCGCCGACCACCCCGCCGACGATCGCCATGAGGGTGCCCTCGACGAGGATGTCGCTGTTCCACGACAGGGTCTGGGTGAACTGCGTCCAGCCCCACTCGGTGGCGTGCCCGATCGTGCCGATCGCGGTCCCGGCGACCGCGCCCAACACGAGCGGACGCCGGACCAGCGGCACCGAGAGGGCCAGCAGCTCGACGACGACCGCCGAGCCCAGGTAGAGCGGGAAGGCCGGCGCGAGCTCACCGAACGCGGGGCCGACGACCAGCGCGATCCCCCCGCGGATGACGAGGAAGAAGACCGCGGCGGCGAGCGCGCCGCCGCGCCCCATGAAGAGCCGGGCCGCGACCAGCGCGATCCCGGCGGCCCCGGCGATCATGAGCGGCTCCAGCACCAGCCGGAACTGCGGGACGTCGAAGTCGTACTCGCCCTGGAACACCGACATGCCCAGCAGCAGGCCACCCATCGCCGACGCCTGCCGGACGAAGCGGGCGGTCTGGCCGACCTTGCGGTCGCCGTCGTCCGTGGAGAGCCCGCCGCGCCCCTCCTGCTCGAGGATCAGGAGGCCGACGATCGACAGCCCGGCGCCGCCGATGAGCATCAGGTGGGTGGGGCCCCACAGCGTGACGTCCTGGCCGAACAGCCGGTGCCAGACGTCGTCGAGGGGGAAGCCGAGGAGCGCGTAGAAGCCCGCGGCGGTGAGGATGATGCCCCCGACCGGGACGTCCCAGCCCCGGAGGAAGCGCACCGCGGACGGGCCGGGCTCCTCGTCGAGCGGCATCGCACAGGCGAGCACGCCACCGGCGAAGACGCCGAAGAGCCCGAACAGGATCAGGAAGTGGGCGGGGTTGGCCAGGGGCCCCTCGTCGCGGCCGACACCGATGTGCAGGGCGATGTCCCAGAGCATCCCGAGGAGCGCGACCAGCAGCGAGATCGTCGTCAGCACGGTCGGCAGCGCCACCCAGGCCGGCACGCCGGTCGCCGTGCCGAGGCGGTCACCGACGCGGGTGAGGACCGTCGACCTCCGCGTCCGGTGCAGGAAGACCAGCCCGAGCAGCACCGCGGTCAGGCCGAGGCCGATCCCGGTCGCCAGGATCACCTCACCGATCGCGGCGCCCCCGGCGGGACGTGTGTCAGCGGCGAGCAGCACGGAAACCCCCTGAGGTCATGAGGGCTATGAGACACCCATGACGGTGACATCGACAACTGATACATAAACGACGGTTACCGTGGAAGGTGACGGCGAGGAGGAGGTGTCGGTGGTCACCCCGGGGGAGAGGCCGCGCCAGCGGGCCGGCGCGGACGAGGACGTCGATCGTGAACTGACGGTCGACGAGCTCGCCGCGCGCGTGGGCGTCACGGTGCGGAACCTGCGGGCGTACTCGGCCCGCGGGCTGCTGCCGCCGCCGCGGATGGTCGGGCGCACCGGCTACTACGGCCGCGAGCACGTGGCCCGCCTGATCCTGGTCCGGGAGATGCTCGCGGAGGGCTACTCGCTCGCGATGATCGAGCGCACGCTGGCCTCCGCCCCGGCGAACGCCAGCAGCACGACCCTGGCGCTGCACCGGGCCCTGCTCGCACCGTGGCTGCCCCCGGAGCCGGAGATGACCACCGGGGCGGAGCTGGCCGCCCGGGCCGGCGTGCCCGAGGACTCCGCGCTGGTCGACCGGCTGGCGGAGCTCGGCATCGTCCGGCGCCTCGCCGACGGCGGCCTCCAGGTGCTCGACCCCGCGCTGCTCACCGCGGGGCTGCAGGTGGTGCGGCTCGGCGTCCCGCCCGACGACCTCGTCGACGCCCAGGCGACGGTCAACGCGCACGTCCGCGAGATCGCCCAGACCTACGTGCGAATGTTCCTCGCCACCGGCTGGCGGTCCTTCGTCGATGCGGGCGCGCCCCGTGACCAGCTGGAGACGATGCACGACACGGTGGCGCGGCTGCAGCCCGCGGCGGCGCAGGCGGTGCTCGCCACGTTCCGCACCGAGATGGCGGCGGCGGTGGAGGGAGCCCTCGAAGAGGTGCTCAGTCGGTTCGAGGCGGAGTAGGGAGCTCCTCGCGCGCCATCGCGGCGAGGCGGGCCTCCTCGGCCTCCTCGCGGGCGCTCAGCCGGCGGTCGCGCACGACGGCGCCGACGACGAGGCCGATCAGGATCGCAGCGGGGACGAAGAAGCCGACCGTCCCGATGACGCTGAGCCCGTCGGTCGCCAGCACGTCCACGCCACCGGTCACGGCGTCCATGTGACACCGTCTGCTGTCACGGTGTCAAACGGAGCGGTCCTCAGTCGCTGACCCGGCCGTCCCGCCAGTAGCCCATGAAGGCGACCGAGCGGCGGTCGACGCCGCGCTCCTGGACGAGGTGCCGCCGCAGGCCCTTCACCACGCCGGCCTCGCCGGCCAGCCAGGCGTACACGCCGGAGGAGCGGCGCACGACGACGTCCTCCTCGGGCACCTCCCACAGGATTTCGGCGTCCACGTCGACGTCCTCGAGCTCGACCCCTGGGGTCGGCGCGAGCACGTCGGCGAGCTCCTCCACGGTGGCGACCACCGCCGCGGTGAGCAGCCCGCCGCGCGGCGCAGGTGCCCCGCCGTCGTCGGGCCAGCGGGGGAGCCAGGTGACCGTCACGCCCGCGGGCGCCGCCACGTCCAGCGTGTCCGCGGGGGTCGGGACCTCCAGCAGGACGTGCGCCCGCTGCCCGGCGGGCAGCGTCTCGACGATGGCGCAGATCGCGGGCACCGCGGTCTCGTCGCCGGCGATGAGGAGGCACGAGGCGTCGGCGGGCGGATGCCACTCGAAGCCGCCGGTGGAGCCGGGGAAGCTGGCGTTCGGCCCGATCAGCACGACCTCGTCGCCGGGCGCCGCGGTCTCGGCCCAGGCCGAGGCCGGGCCGGTCGCACCGTGAAGCACGAAGTCGACGTCGACCTCGCCGAGCTCGGGCCGCAGCGCACGGATCGTGTACGTCCGGATCGGCATCTGCCGCTCGACGGGGAGGGCCCGCCACGCGCCGTACCAGTCCGGGTCCGGCGGGAAGTCGACGACGGCCTGACCGGGAAGCGGAAGGACGACCTTGATCCGCTGGTCGAAGCCGTTGGAGGCGAAGTCGGCCATGTCGGCGCCGGTGAACGTCACCCGAAGGAAGCTCGGGCTCAGGCGCTGCAGCCGGGCGACCCGGACGACGAACGGTCGGTAGACCGGGACCTGCACTGCCTCGACGGTCATGCGCCCTCTCCCCGGTGGCCGGCCGGTGAGGGGGAGGAGCCAACTTAGGCTAGCCTCACCTGGCTTCGCGTCGGAGTCTTGCACACCGGCGCGGACGGAACCAGAGGCACGTCCCAGCGATGCGGGGTGCCGGCACCGAGGGAGAACGATGAGACGCCCCGCTCTGTCCGTCACCGGCCTCGTCCTGGCCCTGGCCCTCCCGCTCACCGCCTGCGGGGCGGCCGACGCCGAGGGCACGACGAGCGAGCCGACGACGAGCGCCGACCCCGCCTTCCCCCGGACCGTCGAGCACGCCATGGGCAGCACCGAGATCCCCGAGCGGCCCGAGCGGGTCGTCGTCCTCGACACCGGCGAGCTCGACACCGTCCTGGCCCTCGGCGTCGTCCCGGTGGGGGCCGTCACCACCGATGCATCCGACGACTTCCTCAGCTACCTCGCCGACGACGCGGCCGACGTGCAGCCGGTCGGCACGGTCCCCGAGCCCGATCTCGAGGCGATCGCCGCGCTGCAGCCGGACCTGATCCTGTCCAACAAGACCCGCCACGAGGCGATCTACGCGCAGCTCAGCCAGATCGCGCCGACGGTCTTCGCCGAGCGCGTCGGCGTGGTCTGGAAGGAGAACTTCCTCCTCGACGCCGAGGCGCTCGGCCTGGAGGCCCGGGCCCAGGCGTCGCTGGACGAGTACGAGGCGTCCGCGGCCGCACTGGGGGAGGAGCTCGGCGACCCGGCGGGCACGACGATCAGCGCGCTCCGGTTCGTCGAGGGGACCGTCCGCGTCTACACCGGCCAGTCGTTCATCGGCACCGTCCTCGCCGACATCGGGCTGGCCCAGCTGGAGCTGCCCACCGGCCAGTCCCCGACCTTCGCGGAGCTGGCCGCAGAGGAGGTCACCCAGGCCGACGCCGACATCGTCCTGTACTCGTCCTTCGGGCCGGCCGACGCCTCGGGTGAGGACGCGGTCGTCGCGGAGCCGCTGTGGTCGCGGCTGGGCGCCGTCGCCGACGGCAGGGCGCACGCCGTCGAGAGGACGACATCTTCTACACCGGCATCGGCCTGCGGGCGGCGAGGCTCCAGCTCGAGGAGCTCCGCGAGCTGCTGGTCGACTGAAGGAGGGCCCTCGGTGCGTCAGGGATCGCCGGTCAGGGCGTCTCGGTGCTGATCTGCGCCGCCAGGTACTGGGGCGCGCCGACCCGCTCGATGGCCGCCAGTTGCGCCTCGAACCAGTCGGCGTGCTTCTCCTCGTCGTGGACCATCTCCTCGAAGACGGCGGCGGTGCCGTGGTCGCCGAGGTCGTGGCATTCCTTGGCCGAGGCGTTGAACTGGGCGACGGCGGCCTTCTCGCTGTCCAGCGCGAGGACCAGCATCTCCTCGGCCGTCTCGCCGACCCGGATCGCGCCCAGGCGCTGGACGTTCGGATGGCCGTCGAACAGCAGCACGCGCTGGATCAGGTCGTCGGCGTCGCGCATCTCGTCGATGGACAGGTCGTAGAAGACCTTGCCCAGCTTGGGGAGGCCCCAGGCGTCGAGCATCCGGGCGTTGAGGAAGTAGGTATTGGTGACGGTCAGCTCGAAGGTGAGCGCGTCATTGAGCAGTTCGACCACACGGGGGCTAACGGGCTGCACCAGCCACTCCCACTTCTCGTTCGGCCGCGTCGTGCTCGGTACGGCTCTCGGCACGGACCGGGCAATGCTGACACACGAGATCGCGGAGTGAGCTGATGCAGTTGCCGCAGGTGCGGCCGGCCCCGGTCTCCCGGGCCACGTCGGCCACGCGGCGGGCGCCGTTGGCGATCGCTTCGAGGATGTCGCGGTCGGTCACCACGTTGCAGTGGCACACGTACATGTCGATCGCCTCACCGGTCGTGCGGACAGGGTCTGCCTCCCAGAGGCTCGACCCTGGGCACTGGATGCAGGTTAGCCTGACCTAAAAAGCGTCGCTAGATCCATGTCGGACACGTTTGTGACCGATTCGGACATCGGCGCTAGGTTCGGCCCCATGCCCGATCTCGCTGCCCGCGCCCGCACGCTGCTCGACCTGCACACCGCACCGGAGATCCTGGTGCTGGCCAACGTCTGGGACGTGGTCTCCGCCCGCGTCGTCGCCGCCACGGACGGCGTCCGTGCCCTGGCCACGGCCAGCCACTCCATCGCCGCGACCTTCGGCTACGAGGACGGCGAGAACATCCCGCTGTCCCTCCACCTCGACATGGTCGGCCGGATCGTCGCCGCCGTGGACCTGCCGGTGACCATGGACTTCGAGGCCGGCTACGGCGACGCGGGGGAGACCGCCCGCCGCGCGATCGAAATCGGTGTCGTCGGCGGCAACCTGGAGGACCAGATGAAGCCGCTCGACGACGCGGTCGCCGCCGTCGAGGCGGTGCTGCGCGCCGGCCGCGAGGCAGGCATCGACTTCGTCCTCAACGCCCGCACGGACGCCTTCGTCCGCGCGGCCCGGGACGCCGACCGCGGGCAGCTCGTCGAGGAGGCCATCCGCCGCGGCCGCGCGTACCTGGAGGCGGGGGCGCCGGTCGTGTTCGTGCCCGGCGCGGTCACGCGCGAGGAGATCTCGGCCCTGGTGGATGCCCTCGGGCCGCAGAAGCTCAGCGTCATCAGCGCGCCGCGGCACTCGCTCCCCGTGCGCGAGCTGCAGGACCTCGGCGTCGCCCGGGTGTCGACCGGACCGTTCACCCAGCGGGTCGCGCTCACCGCACTGCAGGACGCCGTGGTCGAGGTCGTGGGCGGTGGCGTGCTGCCGGCCGGGACCCGCTCGCTGAACTGAGCGTGGCGGCGTCGGAGCGGCTGGCCTGGGCGGCCGACCTCGTCGCGCCGGCTCCCACCGACCGGGTGCTGGAGGTCGGCTGCGGGCACGGCGTGCTGCTGTCCCTGGTGGCCGCGCGGTTGACCACCGGCGTGGCCGTCGGGGTCGACCGCTCGGCGACGATGACCGAGGCGGCCGCCCGACGCAACCGGGCGGCGGTCGACGCGGGGACGGTGCGGCTGACGACGGCCCGGCTGACCGACGCCGGGCTCGAGGGGCAGGTCTTCGACGTCGTCGTCTCGTTCAATCTCCGGGCGTTCTGGACGCCGCCGGCGCCCGAGTGGGACGTGGTCGACCGCGTGCTCGCCCCGGGCGGGCGGGTCGTGGTCGCCTTCTCGGTCATGGACGGGGACGGGCCAGCACGGGTGGAGGCGGCCGTCCGCAGGCTGGCCGGGGAGCGCGGCTTCGTGGTTGTCGCGACGCACCGCGCCGCCACGGGCCCGATCCCGTCGGCCGCTGTGGTGGTCCGCCGGGCGGCCGACGCCTGATCGCCCCGGGGCCCTCTGCGATCTGGTGTTCCCTCTCACCCCTCCGGAGGAGCGTGCGGAGGGCCGCTCGGCTCAAGCCGGAGGTCCGTCGTGCCGATCACCCGCTCAGGTGACCGGAGGACCCTGCCTCCGCACCGCCCGCCGTGGGTGAGGAGGAGAGGTCGTGCCCGCACAGTCCGTGCTCGTCGTGGAGGACACCGACGAGATCCGCGAGCTCGTCACCACGGTGCTG